>NZ_BAAAPF010000396.1:0-5691 GCF_039531005.1 Streptomyces synnematoformans | reverse complement strand
ACCCCTCGTACAGCTCCCGCCCCATCCCCGGGAACTGACTGCCCTGCCCCGTGAACAGAAACGCCGTCAGGTCCCGCGCCGACGCCACGTGCCCCGGCCGCTCCGCCTCCCCGGCCGCCAGCGCCTCCAGCTGCCGCACCAGCTCCTCGCGGTCGTCAGCCACCACCACCGCGCGCCGGTCGAGCGTCGCGCGCGTCGTCGCCAGGGAGCGGGCCAGAGACGCGAGGTCAAGGTCGTCCTCTCGCTGGCGCTCGACGTGGTCCCGGAGTCGGGCCGCCTGGTCGCGTAGCGCGGTGTCGGACGCCGCGGACAGCGGGAACGGAAGCGGTGCGGGGCGCGCGGGCGGCGGCACCGGCGCCGCCTCCGCCGCCTCCGCCGCCTCCTCCTCGGGGGCCTGTTCCAGCACCACGTGCGCGTTCGTGCCGCTGATGCCGAACGACGAGACCCCCGCCCGCCGCGGCCGGTCCGCCTCCGGCCACGGGCGCGGCCCGGTCAGCAGCGCGAGCGTGCCCGCGGAGAGGTCGACGTGCGGCGACGGCTCGTCCACGTGCAGCGTCGCGGGCAGCTCCCCGTGCCGCATCGCCTGGACCATCTTGATGATCCCCGCGACGCCCGCCGCCGCCTGGGCGTGCCCGATGTTCGACTTGACCGACCCCAGCCACAGCGGCCGGTCCGCGGCCCGGCCCTCGCCGTACGTCGCGAGCAGCGCCTCCGCCTCGATCGGATCGCCCAGCGGGGTGCCCGTCCCGTGCGCCTCCACCGCGTCGACGTCCCCCGGGCCCAGCCCGGCGTTGTCGAGCGCCGCGCGGATGACGCGCTGCTGGGAGGGCCCGTTCGGCGCCGTCAGCCCGTTGCTCGCGCCGTCCTGGTTCACCGCCGTACCTCGGACCACCGCCAGCACCGGGTGCCCGTTCCGGCGCGCGTCCGACAGCCGTTCCAGCGCCAGCACCCCGACGCCCTCGGCCCACCCCGTGCCGTCCGCCCCCGCCGCGAACGACTTGCACCGGCCGTCCGGCGCCAGCCCCCGCTGCCGGCTGAACTCCACGAAGACGCCCGGGCTCGTCATCACCGCCACCCCGCCCACCAGGGCCGTCTCGCACTCCCCGGCGCGCAGCGCGGTCACCGCCAGATGGAGCGCGACGAGGGACGACGAGCACGCCGTGTCCACCGTCACCGAGGGGCCTTCGAGCCCGAAGACGTACGAGACGCGCCCCGACTGCACGCTGGCCGCGATGCCGGTCAGCCGGTGGCCCGCCACCTCCGGCACGTTCTCGTGCAGGGCCGGGCCGTAGTCCTGCCGTACGCCGCCGACGAAGACACCGGTCGCTCCGCCGCGCACCGACGCCGGGTCGATGCCGGCCCGTTCGAACGCCTCCCAGCTCGTCTCCAGCAGCAGCCGCTGCTGCGGGTCCATCGCCAGCGCCTCGCGCGGCGAGATCCCGAACAGCTCGGCGTCGAAGTTCCCGGCGCCGTCGAGGAACCCGCCCTCGCGTACGTAGCAGGTGCCCGGCTTCTCCGGGTCGGGGTCGTGCAGGGCGTCGAGGTCCCAGCCGCGGTCGGTGGGGAACGGCGTCACGGCGTCGCGCCCGGCGGCGACGACGTCCCACAGGTCCTCGGGCGAGCGGACGCCGCCGGGGAAGCGGCAGGCCATGCTCACCACGGCGACCGGCTCGCGCGCGGCCTCGACCAGCCGTTGGTTCTCGCGCTTGAGCTGCTTCCCCTCGCGCAGCGACGCGCGCAGGGCCTCGACGAGGTTCTTGGTGGACGGTGCGGACGGTGCGTCGCTGCTCATCGCGTATCACCCGGGTCGGAGTCGGGGTCGGAGTCGCCCAGGGCCATGTCGATGAGGCTCTGCGCGTCCAAGTCGTCCAAGTCGTCCAGGTCGGGGGAGTCCGGGTTGTCGTCGCCCGTGCCGTCGGGCGACGGGGGCGGCGGCGCCGGGTCGTCCGCGGCCAGCGCGAGGAGCGCGTCCAGCAGCCCGGCCGCCCGCAGCCGCGCGGGCGACAGGGTCGCCAGCGCGGCGCGTACCGCCGGCTCGTCGGCGTCCGTCGCCGCCTCCCCGGCCCGCGGCTCCGGCGGGGCGGGCGCCAGCAGCTCGGCGAGGTGTTCCGCCAGCGCGTACGGCGTCGGCCGGTCGAACAGCAGCCCCGCGGGCAGCCGCAGCCCGGTCGCCCTGGTGAGGCGGTTGCGCAGCTCCACCGACGTCAGGGAGTCGAACCCCAGCTCCGCGAACGCCTCGTCCGGCGCCAGCGCCCCCGCGTCGACGTGCCCCAGCACCGCCGCCGACTCCGCGCACACCAGGTCGAGCACGGCGTTCCGCCGCTCGGTCGCGGTCAGGGCCGCGTCGGCGAGGCGCCGGGCCGGGGCCGCCGGGGTTCCGGCCGGGGCCGGCGCACCGCCGCGTTCGGGTACGGTCCGGCCGCCGCCCGGCGCCAGCCCGCGGAGCAGCGGCGGCACCTCGTCCCCCGCCCCGCGCAGCGCCGCCGGGTCCAGCTTCACCGGCAGCGAGACGGGGTCGGACCCCCGCAGCGCCGCGTCGAACAGCCGCAGCCCCTCCGCCGCGGACAGCGCACCCGACCCCGCCCGCGCCAGCCGCGCCCGGTCGCTCTCGCCCAGCCCGGCGTTCATCCCGCCCGGCTGGTCCCACAGCCCCCACGCCAGCGACACCGCCGGCAGCCCGCGCGCCCGCCGGTGCCGGGCGAGTGCGTCGAGGAAGGCGTTCGCCGCCGCGTAGTTCGCCTGCCCCGGCGCGCCCAGCGTGCCCGAGGCGGACGAGAAGAGCACGAAGAGCGCCGGGTCGGCGGCGCGCGTCAGCTCGTGCAGCGCCCAGGCCGCGTCGGCCTTCGGCGCGAGGACGGTACGCAGCCGCTCCGCCGTCATCGACGCCAGCACGCCGTCGTCGAGCACCCCCGCCGCGTGCACGACGCCGGTCAGCGGGTGCGCCGCCGGCACCCCGGCGAGCAGCCCGGCCAGCGCCGCCCGGTCCGCCACGTCGCAGGCCGCCACGGTGACCGCGGCGCCCAGCTCCGTCAGCTCCGCGGCGAGTTCGGCCATCCCGGGCGCCGCCGCGCCCCGCCGCCCGGCGAGGAGGAGGTGGCGTACCCCGTACGCGCTCACCAGATGGCGGGCGATCAGCCCGCCCAGCGCGCCGGTGGCGCCGGTGACCAGCACCGTGCCGTCCGGGTCGAGGGGCCGCGGCACGGTGAGCGCGACCTTGCCCCGGTGCCGCGCCTGGCCGAGGTGGCGGAATGCCTCGTCCGCGGCGCGTACGTCCCAGACCGTCAGCGGCGGCAGCGTGAGCGCGCCCTGCCCGAACAGCGCCAGCACCTCGGCGAGCATCTCGGCGATGCGCTCGGGGCCCGCGTCCATCAGGTCGTACGCCGCGTAGTCCACGCCCGCGTACGCGGCGCGTACGGCATCCGCGTCCCTGATGTCCGTCTTGCCCATCTCCAGGAACCGGCCTCCGGGTCGCAGCAGCCGCAGCGAGGCGTCGACGAACTCGTGGGCGAGGGAGTTGAGCACCACGTCGACCCCGCCGCCCGTGCCGCCCGCGCCGCGGAAGGCGGCCTCGAAGTCGAGCGTGCGGGACGAGGCCACGTGGTCCGCGGGCAGCCCCAGCGCGCGCAGCGCGGCCTGCTTGCCGGGGCTCGCCGTGCCGTACACCTCGGCGCCCAGGTGCCGGGCGAGCTGCACGGCCGCCGTGCCGACGCCGCCGGCCGCGGCGTGCACCAGCACCGACTGGCCCGGCTTGAGGGCGGCGAGGTCCACGAGGCCGTAGTAGGCGGTGAGGTAGACGACGGGGACGGTGGCGGCCTGCGCGAAGGACCAGTCGGGGGGCAGGGGCGCGAGCAGTCGCCGGTCGGCCGTCGCGAGCGGGCCGACCGCGCCCCGCACCATCCCGAACACCCGGTCTCCGGGCGCCAGGTCGGCGACGTCCGGCGCGGTCTCGACCACGACCCCGGCGGCTTCGGCGCCGATGGTCACCTCGCCCGGATACATGCCGAGGGCGCCGAGCACGTCGCGGAAGTTGAGCCCCGCGGCGCGGACGGAGAGCCGCACCTGTCCGGGTGCGAGGGGCGCGGTCGCCTCGGGGGCGGGCAGCAGCGCGAGGTGGTCGAGCGAGCCGGGTGCGGTGACGTCGAGGCGCCAGGCCGTGGTGCCGTCGGGCGGTACGAGCGCGGAGGCGGGCGCGGTGGCGCGGGCGAGGCGGGCGGCGAGGGGCTCGCCCGCGCGGAGGGCAAGCTGCGGTTCGCCGGAGGCGGCGGCCCGCGGGAGGGCGCGGAGGGACTCGGCGGTGCCGTCGGTGTCGATAAGGAGCAGCCGGCCGGGGTACTCGGCCGCGGCGGCGCGCACGAGGCCCCAGGCGGTGGCGGCGGCCAGGTCGGGGTCCTCGTCGGCGCCGACGGCGACGGCGCGGCGGGTGAGGAGGAGCAGGCGGCCGGCGGCGAAGCGGTCGTCGGCGAGCCAGGCGTTGACGGTGTCCAGCACGCGGACGGCGACGGCGTGCGCGGCGGCGGGGGCGTCGTCGGGTGCGTCGTCCGTGGTGACGGGGAGCACGAGCAGGTCGGGCGGCTCGGGCAGGGCGGCGGGGTCGGTGCCGGACACGGAGCGGGTACCGGGCGGCAGCGCGTCGAGGAGGCCGTCGTCGGCGGGGGCGTCGAGCACGGCCCAGGCGGCGGCCGTCTCGTCGGCGGGGCCCGCCGCGGGGAGGGGGACCCAGGTGAGCCGGTGGAGCGAGTCGGTGTCGACGGCCGGGGCGAGCGGGCGGAGCAGCAGGGTACCGACGGAGACGACGGGCCGGCCGGTCGCCGGGTCGGTGGCGTCGAGCGCGACGGCGTGGGCCCCCGTGGGGACGATACGTATCCGAAGGCCGCCGGCGTGCGTGCCGTGGAGCCGGACGTCCGTCCAGCTGAAGGGCAGGTATCCGGTGCCGTCCCCCTCGTCGCCGGTGAGGGCGACGGCGTGGAGGGCGGCGTCGAAGAGGGCGGGGTGCAGCGCGAACCGGTCGGCGCCGGGGGTGCTGCCGGCCGCGTCGTCGGCGAGGGCCACCTCGGCGAGGACCGCGTCCCCGTGCCGCCACGCGGCGCGCAGCCCCCGGAAGGCGGGGCCGTAGCGCAGGCCGGCGGCGTCGAGGCGTTCGTACAGCTCGGCCGGGGGAACGGGCGTGGCGCCGGGCGGCGGCCAGGGGGCGGATGCGGGGGCATCGGGGGCGGGGGCCTCGGGGGCGGTCCCGGTCGCGGTCGCGGTGCCGTGGGCGTGGCGGGTCCAGGGCGAGTCGTGGCCGTCGTCGCCCGCGGGGCGGGAGTGGACGGCGACCTCGGTGCCGTCGACGGTGACCTGAAGCTCGACGGCGCCGGTGGCGGGGAGGGCGAGGGGCGCGGCGAGGACGAGTTCGTCCAGGGTGGTGCGGCCGGTGTGCCGGGCGGCGTGGAGGGCGAGTTCGAGGAACGCGGTGCCGGGGAGGAGGACGGTGTCCCCGGCGGCGTGGTCGGCGAGCCAGGGGTGGGTGCGGAGGGAGAGCGTGCCGGAGAAGACGGTCACACCGTCGCGCTCGGCGAGTTCGACGGCGGGGCCGACGAGGGGGTGGTGGCCGCCGGTGGCGGAGGGCGGGGGCGCGTCGAGCCAGAGGCGTTGCCGCTGGAAGGGGTAGGTGGGGAGGTCGGTGAGGGAGGCGTCGGGGAGGAGGGCGGA
>NZ_BAAAPF010000395.1:0-5789 GCF_039531005.1 Streptomyces synnematoformans | reverse complement strand
AGCGAATCAAGAAGTGTCATGCACCCACACTCACCGCCCCACCCCAAAACGGCAACAACCCCCGGCAGACAACATGTTGCCCACACGTCCCGTATGACAACCTCTTGCTACCCCCCGCCCGGCGTCGTGTCGCAGGTCTTGACAGCGTGGGCCGAAGAATCTACAGCTACAATGGCGCCGCTGAGATTTGGGCTTGACGGCCCCGTATTCCCGGCGCCCACGGATGACCGCTTCCTCCGCTGCGCCGCCGGACGCCTCGCCTTCAGCGACGTCGTTCGCCCTTGAGGTCAATTCGTTCTCCTGAGCCGCCGCGACGGCCAGTCCCCCGCGCCATGGCCGGCCTCGCCCCCTCTTCTGCTCTTCTCCCCGGCATGCCGAGCCGGGTTCGGCACCGCCCCACTCCAGGAGGAAATGTTGGCTGAGAAAACCGACGTCGAAAAAGTGTATGCGTCGCTGGAGGAAGCGGCCGGGCTCGCGGGCGCGTCCTGCGCACGCGACAAGGTGTGGCCGGTTCTGCGGGAGTTCGGCGCCGTGCTGGGAGAGGACCTGGTCGTCCTCGGGGTGCAGAGCGGCAGGCGCAACGAGGGCGAGCTGGACTTCAGCTTCCGCGTACCCGCCGCAATCGGCAACCCGTACCCGTACGCGCTGGCGAAGGGCTTCGTCACCGGGACCGACCACCCTGTCGGCGCCCTGCTCTCCGACGTTGCCGCCCGTGTTCCGGTCGGCGAATACTTCGTCGACGGCGGAGTCGCCGGCGGCTTCAAGAAGCTCTACGCGCACTTCCCGCAAGAGCTGCAGCCGCTCACCGCTCTCGCCGGTCTCCCGTCCATGCCGGACGCGGTCGGCGAGAACGCGGACCTCTTCGCCCGCTTCGGCCTCGACACGGTGGCGATGGTCGGCGTCAACTACCGCGAGACCAAGATGAACCTGTACTTCCAGTTCACCCCGGAAAGCCGCCCGGAGCCGAAGGCCGTCGGAGCGATGCTGCGCGAGATGGGGATGCCGGAGCCCGCCGAGCCGGTCCTCCGGTACGTCCGCGGGGCGATGCGGGCGAACATCACGCTCACCTGGGACTCCGCCCGCATCTCCCGGGTCGCGCTCGCCCCTCCGCCGAGCAGCGGACTGGAGCCGTCGGACGTCCCGGTGCCCCTGGAACCCCGCATGGAACGGTTCCTGCGCCACGCGCCGTACGCCTACGAAGGCGAGCGCGTCAGGCTGATCGCCTTCAAGTGGGTGCCGGGAGAGGAGTTCATCGAGGCGAACTCCTACTACCAGCTCTCGCCCCTGCTCAAACAGCTCACCAGGCCCGCGGACATGAGTCCTGAGGGCAGACGGGAGAACCATGCCCAGTAGCTCCGCAGACAGCCTGTACGCCGCGATCCGGAAGACCGCCGGGCTGGTGGACGTGCCCTGCGAGCACGCGAAGGTCCGGCCCCTCGTGGACGCGTTCGCGGACCTGCTCCCGCAGGCCGCGATCCTCTTCCGGGTGGCGACCGACGCGCGCCACGCCGGCGAGATGAACTGCCACATGATGATGCTGCCGAGCAGCGTCGACCCCCATGCGCGGGCGCAGTCCGCAGGTCTCCTACCGAGGACGGACCATCCCGTCGGCACCCTCCTCAGCGACATCGAGGAGCGCTTCCCCGTCGGCAGCTACGGCCTCGACTTCGGTCTCGTCGGCGGCTTCCAGAAGGCGTGGTCCTGCTTCCCGGGGGACGAGATGCAGAGCCTGCCGGAGCTGGCCCGCCTGCCCTCCATGCCGCCCAGCGTAGCCGGGAACATGGGCTTCTTCCGCCGCTACGGGCTGGCGGAGAAGATCACCCTGATCGGCATGGACTACGCGCGCCGGACGATGAACGTGTACTTCGGCGAGGTGGACGACTGCCTCACGCCGGAGGCCGTCCGGTCGATGCTGCACGACCTCGACATGCCGGAGCCGAGCGAGCAGATGCTGGCGTTCACCCGGCAGGCGTTCGGCTTCTACGCCACCCTCAGCTGGGACTCCCCGAAGATCGAGCGCTTCTGCTACTCGGCGATCACCCCGGACCCGCTGGCGCTCCTGGAGCGGGTGGACCCGAAGATCGAGCACTTCCTGCGGGAGATCCCGTACGGCGCCGACGACCCCAAGGCCGTGTACGTCGCCACCTCGCCCGGCGAGGGCGAGTACTACAAGGTCCAGGCGTACTACCAGTGGCGGCCCCGGCTGGTGAACCACATGCACACGGAGACACCCCCCACCACCGGACGGCCCGACTGACGACCGCCTGGCTAAGGTGCACTGCCATGCGGATCATCTCTCTCAATGCCTGGGGCGGCGCGATGTTCGACGAACTCGCCGACTGGCTCGACACCTGCGGCGCCGACCTCCTCTGCCTCCAGGAGGTCACCCGCACACCGGGCGCCGAGGGCTGGACTCAGTTCGAGGACGCCGAGCGGTCGCTGCCGCAGCGCGCGGACCTCCTGTCCGACGTCCGCGCGCTGCTCCCCGGCCACCCGGGGATATTCACCGCCAGCGACACCGGCCCCGTCCACGACCGCCGGGGCCGGCCGCACCGGCAGGACTTCGGCCTCGCGACCTTCGTCGCCGAAGCCCTCCCCGTCGTCGGCATCCGGTCGGCGTTCGTGCACGGCGGGTACGCCGAGCACCGCGACGGATGGCCGGCCGGCGACCGGCCCCGCGTCGCCCAGGCGGTACGGGTCTTCGACCCCCGGGCACAGCGGTTCGTCACCCTGGCGCACCTGCACGGCCTGCGGGACCCCGCGGGGAAGTCCGACACCCCGGCCCGCCGGGCACAGGCCGAACGGCTCGCGGAACTGGTCACCGGGGTCCGCGAGGACGGTGACCTGACCGTGGTGTGCGGCGACTTCAACCTGCTGCCCGGCAGCGAGACGTTCGAGATCCTCGCCGGCATCGGCCTCGTCGACCTGGTCCGGGAGGCGGACACCCGCACGTCCCGCTACGGCAAGCCGCTGCGGCACGCGAGCTACCTCCTGGTGTCCGACACGGCCGCCGTCAAGCATTTCGAGGTGGTCGCCGAGCCCGAGGTCTCCGACCACCGCGCCCTCCTGCTTGAGGTGTGAAGCAGCGTCCTGTACACACGCTCGCCGGTGAATTGACGGTCAGCACACTGATCCCCCCGCTGCCCGGTTTCCCGCCAGGAGACTGACCACGATGGTGTCCCACCACACCACGATCACGTCCAAGAGGACCGTGGAAGGCAAGGTCAAGTACCGGGCCGGTTTCATCCTCACCAGCATGAACGGGGAGTTCAAGGGGAAGGTCGCCGAGGCCGGGAAGAAGACCAGGCGGGGCAGGGTCGAGCTGACGCTCAACTTCGACACGCCCGGCACCTACGCCGTCAAGTGCAACCAGAAGACCAAGAAGGGGTCGGCCATGCGCGCCGCGAAGAAGAAGTTCTGCTGAGAACCGGTACTGCTGACCGGCCGTGACGCGCCGCCACCCCGCGCGGTGACCAGGCCTGCCGCCCCCGCCCCCTCGTCGGCGGGCGGCAGGCCCTCCGTGGATTCGGCTCCGTATCCTGCTGGTTGCGCTCGGAGGAGGCCCGGGCGGGGGAGACGAAACGGGGAGCGGGGATGTTCGAGACGGTCTTCCGCAGCGAGGACGTGCCGGCGGCCGAGCGCCCGGAGCGCTGGCGTGAGCACATCCGCCGGCTGCATCCGGCCGCGGAGGTGGCCGGCAAGGACACGGGCGGCTTCCGTGCCTATCACCGGGTACGGGACCTGGGCACGGTCCGCGTGTGGCAGGAGGAGGTCCAGTCGATCCACCTGCGCCGCGCGGGCCGGCGGGCCCAGCAGGCCGGCGGCGACCTGTACGTGCTGGGCATGTCGCTGAGCGGTACCGTGGAGATCACCCAGGGAGACCGGCGGGTCCTTGTCCGCCCGTACGAGCTGTGCCTGAGCGACGCCACCCTGCCGGGCGGCATCCGCAGCATCAACCACCACGAAGCGTTCCGGGGCATCGGGCTCCTGGTGCCCAAGAGGCAACTGGCGCTGCCCGAGGAGCACATAGCGCCCCTGCTCGCCCGGCCGCTGCCCGCGCGGCAGGGCGTCGGCGGCCTCCTGGCCGGGCTGTTCACCCAGCTCGCCACCGACGCCACGGGCTACCGGGCGGCGGACGGGCCCCGGCTGGGGGCAGCCCTGGTGGAACTGCTGTCCGCGCTCCTCGGTCACGAACTCCACGCCCGCTCCACCGAGCCGGCCCCTGGCCGCAGACGGGCGCTGACGACGCGTATCCAGGGCTTCATCCAGCGCCATCTGCACGACACCGAACTCAACCCGGCGAAGATCGCCGCCGCCCACCACATCTCCACCAGCTACCTCCACCGCCTGTTCCAGGCCGAAGGCATCACCGTCACCGGCTGGATCCGCCACGAGCGCCTGGAGCACGCCCGTCGCGACCTGGCCGACCCCGCCCTGCGCGAGGTCGCCGTCCACCACATCGCCGCCCGCCGGGGTTTCGCCCACCCGGCCGCCTTCAGCCGGGCCTTCCGCGCCGCCTACGGCCTGCCCCCCAGCGACTACCGCCGCCGGGTCCTGCATCAGGCGGTGTAGTCCCTCCGTCAAGCACGTGTGCACCAGGTGCTAACGACAGGCGCGCACCCGCACCGGCATCGTGGCCCTCGACCGGCACCGCGGTGCGGTTCCACGGGTGGCCCTGCCCGTGCGTCGGAACGGAGAGAAGATGATCCTGGTGACCACGCTCCCCCCGGTGGAGCACCTCTGCGCCACCGCTGTGCCGGTACGCGCCTCCACCCTCGCGGCCGACGTCGCCTCCGTCGCCGCCGCCGCGCTCGGTCCAGATCGGCGATGAGGTCACGGTCACGGTCGTCGTCACCGGGACCGGCCGAGAGCTACGCGGGCCGGCCCTCTCCCGGCACCGCCCGGAAGGGCGGAGTCACCGTCCCGGCACCGCTGCCCGCACGGCCCGCCGACCCCGCGATGCCCTACGCCGCGCAGGCGAGCGCCAACTACCGCGCCCGCACCGCCCGGCTCTACGCGAACAACCGCGGCACCCCCTGGGCCCCGCACCTGCTCAGCTCCCGCCTCACCCGCCTGGTGCCGTCGCTCTCCCGGGCCGGAATTGCGGGCGTCGCGCTCGGTGCCGGGCTGCTGGCCTGCACGTTGGCCGCGGTGACCGCGTTCCTGCCGGTGCGCCTCGGGGACGTCACCGTCTGGCCGCTCGTCGCCCTGACGGCCGCGTTTCTGCTTGCGCTGCTCATGGAGCTGGTCCAGTACGGCACGCGCGTCGGCTACCTCCTGGTCTACGCCTTCGCCGCGCTCGCGCTGGGTGGCGCCTCCTGGTACGGCCACCACACGTCGGTGCTGCTGGACCGCGGCGAGTGGATCACCGCCGAGGTGACTCACGTCGGCTCGCTGCCCCGGGGCGGCAGCCGGTGCACGCTGCAGCCGGAGGGAGCGACGGCCGAGCTGTCGGAGAAGCTGAGCAGTTGCCGGGATCTCAGGCCCGGCGACCGGGTACGGGTCTTCGCCGACCCCGCGGACCGTGTCCGTCCGAGCCGGTCCGCGCCCGCCGGCCACGGCGTCGTGTACGTGGTCGGCGGCGCCGCGGGCACGCTCGTCACCGCGTCCGCGCTGGCGTCGGTGCTCTCCGGCCACCGCCGCAGACGCGAACTCGGGCTGATCGGCCCACCCCCGGACGGCACGGCCTGAACCACCCGGGCCGGGTACGCCGACGTGCGCATGCCCGCAGCCGAAGGGCCGGTGCTTCCTTGTGGGGAGGCACCGGCCCTGGGCTGTCCGTGGTGGTT
>NZ_BAAAPF010000394.1:0-5803 GCF_039531005.1 Streptomyces synnematoformans | reverse complement strand
GGACGGTATGGCGGCGGAGGGCGCCGCGGCGTCGGCGGCGGGCGCCGGTGGTGCGGCCGGGGGCGGTACGGGCACGGGAGCGGCGGCCGACGGCGCCCTCGGCGACGCCGGGCACGTCGAGGCGGCGGGTGCGGAACGGCTCGGCGGGGGCGGCGGGGTCGCCGTCGCCGGAGGGCGGGGCGTCCCCGGCCCCGTCACCAGCCCTGTCGCCCGGGGCCGCGGAGGTGTCGCCGGGGGGCGGGGCGGTCTCCGTACGGGACGGGTCCTGCGGCGCCGCCGCGTCCGCCGCGTCCGCGGCGTCGCCCGTGCCATCGGTGTCCCCGGGCCGCCGCGGAGCCGGCCCGCCACCGCCACCGTCGCCGTCCGGCGGCCCGTCCGGATCGGGGTCCCGCTCCGGCCCGTCGTCCCCGTCACCGCCGTCGCCCGCGCCGCCGCCGGCCCCCTCCGCGTGCTCGCGCAGCGTGTCGTCCAGCTTCTCCTCGTCCAGACCCGGCGCGTCGAACGGGTTGCGCCGGCGCCGGTGCGGCAGCGCCAGCAGCGCCGCCTGCCGTACGTCCTCGGCCGCCACCTCCGTACGCCCGGCCCATGCGGCGAGGGCTGTCGCGGCACGCGCCATCACGAGGTCCGCGCGCATCCCGTCGACCTCGAACGCCGCGCACGTCGCCGTGATCTGCCGCAGCGCCGCGTCGCCCAGCACCACCGCCGGCAGCAGCGCCCGGGCCGCCGCGATCCGCGCCCGCAGCGCGTCCTCCTCCGTCGCCCAGCGCGCCGCGAAGCCGGCCGGGTCCGCGTCGTAGGCGAGCCGCCGCCGCACCACCTCCGTCCGCTCGTCCGGCTCGCGGGACGCGGCGACCTGCACCGTGAGACCGAACCGGTCGAGCAGCTGCGGGCGCAGCTCGCCCTCCTCCGGGTTCATGGTGCCCACCAGCAGGAAGCGGGCCGCGTGCCGGACGGAGACACCCTCGCGCTCCACGTAGTTCGCGCCCATCGCGGCGGCGTCCAGCAGCAGGTCCACGAGATGGTCGTGGAGCAGGTTGACCTCGTCCACGTACAGCACGCCGCGGTGCGCCTCCGCCAGCAGCCCCGGCTCGAAGGTCTTCCGGCCCTCCGCCAGCGCCCGTTCGATGTCCAGCGCCCCCGCGAGCCGGTCCTCCGACGCGCCCACCGGCAGCTCCACCATCCGCGCCGCGCGTACGCCGTCACCGCGCCCCGCCTCGTGCGGCCCGTCCGGGCAGTCCGCGTCCGGCGCGGCCGGGTCGCAGGAGAACCGGCAGCCGGGGACGACGGCGACGTCGGGGAGCAGGGCGGCGATGGCTCGTACGGCGGTCGATTTCGCCGTCCCTTTCTCGCCGCGCACGAGCACCCCGCCGACCGTCGGGGACACGGCGTTGAGCAGCAGCGCGAGCCGGAGTTCTGCCATGCCGACGACGGCGGAGAACGGATAGGGCACGTTCACCGGTGTTCACTCCTTCGGGTGGCAGCCCAGGAGACTGCGCCAATCGGTGCGGATGTGATGCGAGTGTGGGTTTGCCCGGTCGGCGCATATTGCCGGACGGGACTACCGCCGGGCTGGCGGGAAGTTACGTCTGTGGAGCAGGTGTAAGACCGATGGGCGGCCCACCGTCCCTTGCTGGTAACCCCAGGTCGGCGGTCGGCGTCGAAGCAGAAAAGTCCGTCCCGCAAGGGGCGGAAGTTCCTCCTCATTTGGGGGAAAGAGGTCAATCCTCCCCCTCCAGATCTCCTTCAAGCCCAAGGTAGATCTCCCGGAGCCGGGCCAGCGTCCGCTGGTCCGGCTCCGTCCACAGGCCCCGCTCGGCCGCCTCCAGCAGCCGCTCGCCGATCCCGCGCAGCGCCCAGGGGTTGGAGCGCCGCATGAACTCCTGGTTCTCCGCGTCGAAGACGTACTCCGCGGCGAGCTTCTCGTACATCCAGTCGTCCACCACGCCCGCGGTGGCGTCGTAGCCGAAGAGGTAGTCGACGGTGGCGGCCATCTCGAAGGCTCCTTTGTAGCCATGCCTTCTCATGGCCGCCGTCCAGCGCGGGTTCACCACGCGGGCGCGGAACACCCGGTGCGTCTCCTCGCCGAGCGTGCGGGTCTTCACCTGCTCGGGCACCGCGCTGTCGCCGATGTACGCCTCCGGCGAGTCACCGGTCAGATGCCGCACCATCGCCACCATGCCGCCGTGGTACTGGAAGTAGTCGTCGGCGTCGGCGATGTCGTGCTCGCGCGTGTCGACGTTCTTCGCCGCCACCTGGATCCGCCGGAACGCCGTCTCCATGTCGCCGCGCGCCGCCCGCCCGTCGAGCCCGCGGCCGTAGGCGTAGCCGCCCCAGACCGCGTACACCTCCGCCAGGTCGGCGTCCGAGCGCCAGTTCCGGGCGTCGATCAGCGGCAGCAGGCCCGCGCCGTACGCGCCGGGCTTGGAGCCGAAGATGCGGGCGGTGGCCCGGCGGCGGTCGCCGTGGGCGGCGGTGTCCTCGTCCGCGTGCGCCCGTACGAAGTTGGCCTCCGGCGGCTCGTCCAGCTCGGCGACCGCGCGCACCGCGTCGTCGACCAGGCCGACGACGTGCGGGAAGGCGTCGCGGAAGAAGCCGGAGATGCGTACGGTGACGTCGATGCGCGGCCGGCCCAGCTCCGCCCGCGGCACCACCTCGAAGCCCGTCACCCGGCGCGACGCGTTGTCCCACACGGGGCGGCAGCCGAGCAGCGCCAGGATCTCCGCGATGTCGTCGCCCTGGGTGCGCATGCAGGACGTGCCCCAGACCGTCAGCCCCACGGACCTCGGGTACGCGCCGTGGTCGGCGAGGTGGCGGGCGAGGAGCGAGTCGGCGAGGGCGCTGCCGACGTCCCAGGAGAGCCGGGAGGGGATGGCCTTGGGGTCGACGGAGTAGAAGTTGCGCCCGGTCGGCAGCACGTTGACGAGACCGCGGGTGGGGGAGCCGGACGGCCCGGCGGGCACGTAGCCGCCGTCGAGCGCGTGCAGAACGTTGCCGATCTCGTCGCCGGTGCGGCGCAGCCGCGGGACGACCTCCGCGGCCGCGAACTCCAGCACCCGCACCACGTCCGCGGTTCCCTCGTCGTCACCCAGGACCCCGGTGACGACGTCGGGCACGGCCGTGCGCGCCCACTCCCGCTCCTCCATCCCCTCGGCCAGCCGCCGCGCCAGCGACTCCAGCAGGTCGATCGCGTCCGACGCGGTACGCGCCGGCCCCGCCGCCCGCGCCGTCAGCGCCGCCGGTACCGCGATCCGGGCCCCCGGCTCCGCCAGCAGCTCCGCCTCCACCAGTCCCGCCCGCGCCGCGAGCGCCGCCCGCAGCCCGGGCAGCGCACCGCCGGCGCCGCCCCAGACCTGCGCCGAACGCAGCACCGCCAGCGCCAGGTTCACCCGCGCCTCGCCGACCGGGCCGGCGCCCAGCACGTGCAGCCCGTCCCGTATCTGCACGTCCTTGATCTCGCACAGCCAGCCGTCGACGTGCAGCACGAACTCGTCGAAGTCGGCGTCGTCCGGCTGCTCGGCCACCTGCAGGTCGTGGTGCAGCTCCGCGGCCCGTACGAGCGTCCAGATCTGGCTGCGCACGGCCGGCGCCTTCGCCGGGTCGAGGTCGGAGACGAGCGCGTACTCGTCGAGGAGCTGCTCCAGCTTCGCCAGGTCGCCGTAGGAGTCGGCGCGGGCCATCGGCGGCACCAGGTGGTCGACCACGGTGGCGTGCCCGCGGCGCTTGGCCTGGGTGCCCTCGCCCGGGTCGTTGACGATGAACGGGTACACCAGCGGCAGGTCGCCCAGCACCGCGTCCGGCGCACACCCCGCCGACAGCCCGAGGCCCTTGCCCGGCAGCCACTCCAGCGTGCCGTGCTTGCCCATGTGCACGAGCGCGTCGGCACCGAACGTGCGGTCCAGCCAGCGGTACGCGGCCAGGTAGTGGTGCGACGGCGGCATGTCCGGGTCGTGGTAGATGGCGATGGGGTTCTCGCCGAAGCCGCGCGGCGGCTGGATCATCACCACGACGTTGCCGAAGCGCAGCGACGCCAGCACGATCTCGTCGCCGTCCACGTACAGCTCGCCCGGCGGCTCGCCCCAGTGCTCCACGACCGCGGCCCGCAACCCGGGGTCGAGCGCGGCGAACCACCGCTCGTAGTCGTCCAGCGGCACCCGGGCCGGCGCCGCCGCCAGCTGCTCCTCCGTCAGCCACTCCACGTCGTGGCCGCCGGCGGCGATCAGCCGGTGGATCAGCTCGTCGCCGTCGTCGGGGTGGCCGTCGACGCCGTAGCCCGCGGCCCGCAGCGCGTCGAGCAGGCGGACGGCGGAGGCGGGGGTGTCCAGGCCGACGGCGTTGCCGACGCGGGAGTGCTTGGTGGGGTACGCGGTGAAGACCAGCCCGATCCGCTTGGCGGCGTTCGGCGTGTGCCGCAGCCGCGCGTGCCGCACGGCGATCCCCGCGACGCGCGCGGCCCGCTCCTCGTCCGCCGCGTACACCGGCACCCCGTCCGGGCCGTCCTCCTTGAACGAGAACGGCACCGTGACCAGCCGCCCGTCGAACTCCGGGATCGCCACCTGCATCGCCGCGTCCATCGGCGACAGCGCGGCGTCCGACGCCAGCCACGCGGCGCGCGACGACGTCAGGCACAGCCCCTGCAGCACCGGCACGTCCAGATCCGCGAGCGCGCCCACGTCCCACGCCTCGTCGTCGCCGCCCGCGGAGGCGTCGCCGGGCCGGGTGCCGCCGGCGGCGAGCACGGTCGCCACGAGGGCGTCGGCGCGGGCCAGCAGCTCGAAGAGGCCGGGGTCGGCGCCGCGCAGCGAACCGCAGTACACGGGCAGGGCGTTGGCGCCGTGCGCTTCGACGGCGGCGCAGAGGGTGTCGACGAAGGCGGTGTTCCCGGACAGCTCGTGGGCGCGGTAGAAGAGCACGCCCACGGTGGGGCGGTCGTCCTTCACGACGTACGAGCCGTGCACCCCGAACGCCGGCATGGGGTGCGGCGGGGCGAAGCCCTCGCCGGTGAGCAGCACGGTGTCGGACAGGAACCGCGCCAGCTCGGCGAGGTTCGCGGGCCCGCCCGCCACGAGGTAGCGCAGCGCCTCGGCGACCACCCCCGCGGGCACCGACGACTCGGCCATCAGCTCGGCGTCGGGCACGGACTCGCCGCCGAGCAGCACGGTGGGCGGGCCGGCGGCCCGGAGGGCGGCGAGCCCGTCCTCCCAGGCGCGCTTGCCGCCGAGGAGCCGTACGACCACCACGCCGACGCCGTCGAGGAGCGCGGGCAGGCCGGCGGGGTCGGTGCGGGCGGGGTTGGCGATGCGGAAGTCCGCGCCGGACGCGCGGGCGGCGAGGAGGTCGGTGTCGGCGGTGGAGAGGAGCAGGACGGTCGTCATGCCGCCTCGCCGGGTGCCGGGGCGGCGGGGTCCGGGCTGTTCATGCGGGGCTCGCTTCGGTCGGTGGGCAGGGTGTCGGGTGCTGTGCCGCCGCCGTGCGGAGCACGGCGGCGCCGGTGGTGACCAGCAGGGCCAGCCCGCAGACGCGGGCGGAGAGGCGTACGGCGCGCTCGATGTCCCGTACCGCGGGAGGCCGGCCGGCGCCGCCGAGCACCGCGCGGTGCTCGGCGCGGCCCCCGTACGACAGCTCCCCGCCGAGCCGGACGCCGAGCGCACCGGCGAACGCGGCCTCCACGGGGCCGGCGTTGGGGCTGGGGTGCCGGGGCCCGTCGCGCCGCCAGGCGCGGAGGGCGGCGCGGGGGGCCGCTACCGCGACCGCCGCGGGCGCCGCGGGGGGGCGCGCGCCGGGGTATCCCACGAGGTCGTCGGGC
>NZ_BAAAPF010000393.1:0-5814 GCF_039531005.1 Streptomyces synnematoformans | reverse complement strand
GGGGTGGCCCGCGGCCCAGGTGGCGACGGGAGCGGTGGCGCTGGTCGACGGCGACCGGACGGAGCCGGTCGCGGAGTCGGCGGTCGCCGCCGACCGGCAGATCGAGCAGCGTGTACGGAAGGAGGTGGCGGCCGCCGAGGAGACCGCCCGCACCCGGGAGGCCGCCCGCCGCACGGCCGCGGCCCGCGACCTGGCCCGAACCCTCCGGGCCCCGGGCGTACGCCCCCGGCTCCGGGGCCCGTCGGTGGAGGTGGCCTTCACGGAGGGCCTCTTCGCCACCGGCGCGGAACTGACCCCGCAGGGCGCCGCCCGGCTCGCCGCCCTGGGCGGGCACCTGACCGCCCTCGAAGCCCGCATCGAGATCCACGGCCACGCCGCCACCGTCCCCGACGCCCCCCGCCGCGGCGGCTCGGTGGTCGCGCTCTGGCGCGCCCTGATCGCGGCCCGCGAACTGAGCACGGCGAGCGGCAAGCCGCTGACGGCGTTCACGACGGCCAGCGCGGACCAGCGGGAAGCACCGTACGACGAGGACGCGAGAAACCGCACGGTAACGGTGGTGATCACCCCGAAGTAAACCCCGCCCCCGGCCGAGGCGCGTCAGGACCGTTTCCCGGGCTACTCGAACCCCGCGAACAGCGGCGGCTTCCGCCCCGTCACCGCCAGGTTGAGGAACGCCTCGGCGTCCTCGCCGAAAAGGTAGACGGCAGCGTCCCGGTCGCCGTAGAAGCGGCCGTCCTCCGCCACGTAGATCGTGACGTGAAAACTCGTCCGCGCCACCGGGCACACGGCCGCACCCACCGCCTCGGTGACGGCGGCCCGGAAGATCGCGCCGTGCTCGGTGGTCTTCCGGGCGTAGTCGGTGTCGGTGAAGCTGTGCACGAGCCGCCCGTTGATCTCCGCGGAGGGCTCATGGACGAGGTGGAGGTCGCCGTACTCGACGAGGAAGCCGCGGGCCGCGGGGTGAACGGTGATCTCCAGCGACTCCAGTCTGGCGACCACGTCGCCGATCTCCACCCGTCGCCCGGGGT
The DNA here is from genome assembly GCF_039531005.1 of Streptomyces synnematoformans. NCBI lineage: Bacteria > Bacillati > Actinomycetota > Actinomycetes > Kitasatosporales > Streptomycetaceae > Streptomyces > Streptomyces synnematoformans. The sequence continues at coordinate 4,786 of NZ_BAAAPF010000393.1, read as the reverse complement.
ACCACCCCGCTGCGCGCAGTGAGTCGAGAGCCTGGGGGGTGAGCTTCGCCGTCAACTGAACATCCAGCCTGAGGGCATGCTCGGGGCCAGGTCTTCGGCACCGTTGCGTACCAGGACGCTCTGACAGGAGAGGCAAGCGGCTTCCGGCAGTCGCGACTGGACATCCACGGTCAGGAACTCTATCTCCCGGAAGGGGTTCTGGCCGTCCCCGAGGTGCCGGAGGTCGACGCCGTTCTCGGCGATCAGGTTGCTCACCGCCCGGATCTCCGCACAGTTCGCCGCGTCCCAGTCCATCTGTCCGCCGTTGCGCAGCGCCGAGACCACCTCGTCCTCGAAGTAGGCGGGTCGGCCCGTGGGGCCCGAGAAGCCGCGGGCGACGATGTCGGTGCCTCTGATGCGCGCCACCGACACCATGTTGATCCTCGGACTGCCCGCCAGGTTCAGGCGGTTGGCCTCGGCCAGCGCGCTGCCCAGCTCCGTGCTCATGCACTGCGCCAGCACCAGACCCCACGGGTCGGAGTCGATGAGCGGGTCGGCGACGTAGCCGGTGTGGTTGGGGCCGGCGGCGGGGCCCAGCGGGTCGGGAGAGAGGTACCGGACCATGTCCGGGTCGTAGTAGCGGCGCAGGTTGTAGTAGAGGCCCGACTCGTCGTCCAGATACTGGCCGGGAAAGCCGAGTCGGCAGCGTGTGTCCGTCGTCGCTGCGCCCGCCAGCGGCGCCCCCCACAGGTCGGCACGGCGTTCCCAGGCGATCTCGCCCGCCGGATCGAGCAGCTCCGTGGGGGTGCCCGCCGCGTCGGTCACTATCAGGTGGCTGTGTTCGGTCGTCTCCCCGGGGCCGGACGTGCGGCGCTCGGTCTGCAGCAGGGGCCGGTGCATGCCCGGGGCGTACTCCCAGACGGTCGCCGTCTCCGGCGTCAGCTCCTCGACGACCCGGGCGCCGTCCCAGGCGAAGTCCGTGCGCCCGGCCGGCGTGCCGTCGGGCGCGAGCCGTTCCTTGGCCGTCCGGCGGCCCAGCGGGTCGTGGAGGTACCGCCAGGTCGTGCCGTCCGGCTCGACGAGCCGGACGAGGCGGTCCTCACCGTCCCAGGCGTACCGCCACTCGCGGCGTCCGCCGGAGAGCAGCCGGCGGATCCGCCGGACGACCCGGCCGCGGGCGTCGTACTCGTACGCCGTGCGCCGTTCGCCCGGCACCCGGAGCAGGTTGCCGTTCGCGTCGTAGGCGTACGATTCGGCGCCGCCCGGGGTCCGGACTCCAGTGATCCGGCCCATGGGGTCGGCGGTGAAGTCCCGTCGACCGCCCGCGGTGTCCGCGACCGCGGTCGGCGTACCGGCCGGCCCGTAGGTGAACTCGCGGCTGCGGGCCCCGGTGCCGCGGCCCAGCCGCTGTACCGCCGGCCGGCCGGCGGCGTCCCAGGTCTGGGTGAGCAGCGTGACGCCGTCGAAGGTCGTGCGCCGGCGACGCGCGACCGGGTCGTGGTCGAACCCGATCGTGTGTCCCGCGGTGACGAGCGTCTCGGGGACGGGCGCCCGGGCCGTAGTCCCAGGTGCTCTCGACACCGGCGGGGGTGACGCGGCCGGTGCGGCGGCCGGCGAGGTCGAACGTGCTGCGCACGGCTCGCCCGTTGCACACCTCCGCCAGCACCCGCCCGGCCGCGTCCCGCTCGAAGAGCACCTCGGCGTGGTGGTTCGCGGCAGCCACCAGCCTGCCCGAGGGGTCGAACTCGTACGTCGTGGACTGCTCGCCGACGAGTTTGCGCACCACGTTGCCGTCGGCGTCACGGGTGTAGCGCAGGGCCCCACCGTCCGCGCGGGTACACGCCACGACGAGGCCCCTGGCATCGAGTTCGTACGCGGTGTCGACACCGGCGAAGTCCGTCTCGCCGACCACTCTGCCGGCCGCGTCGTAGCGGTACGTCCAGGTCTGTCCGACGGCGTTCCCCAGCTCCACCAGCCGGCACTCCGTGTCGTAGCGGAACGTGAGGCGCCCGCCGTCGGGGTTGGCGCGTGCGGTGACCTTGTCGAAGGGGCCGTACTCGAAGTGCGTGGTGGCGCCGAGCGCGTCTGTGTACGCGAGCATGTTGCCCTCGGCGTCGTAGGCGAAGCGCTCCACACCGCCGGCCGGAGTCTCCCGGGTGAGGAGCCGCCCGGTCGTGCTCCAGGAGAACCGGCTGACGGATCCGGCCCGGTCGGAGGTCGTGGCGATCCGCCCCATGGGGTCGTAGGTGTAGGTCACCGCGGTGCCGTCCGCCTCCGCCACGCGGGTCGGCTGGCCCGCGCCGTCGGTGTCGACCTCCTGGACGCGGCCCGACGGCCGGACGATCCGCGTCAGACGGCCCCGCCCGTCCCGCTCGAAGCGCGTCGTGGCGCCGAGCGGATCCACCGTCGCGACCAGTTGCCCGGCGGCGTCGTACTCGCGGCGGTAGGTCTCCCCGCCGGGGGCGGTGAGGGTGGTGGGCAGGCCGAAGTCGTTGTACGTCAGCCGGGCGGTGCGGGCACCCGGATATTCGATGGTCACCGGGTTGCCTGCGGCGTCGTACGTGTATCGCGTCGTGTGGCCGGCCGGGTCGGTGTACGAGAGCAGCCGGTTGTCGGCATCCCAGGTGCGGATCGTCGTATTGCCCAGGGGGTCGGTCTCCGCGACGGGCTGCCAGGCGTCGTTGAGGCGATAGGTGGTGGTCTGGCCCAGGGAGTTCGTCGCCCGCGTGGTGAGGGTCTCTTCGTCGTACGTGTACGTGTAGTCGAGGATGCCGTCCGTGCCACGGGCGGCCGTGCACCGGCCCGCGGCGTCGTACTCGTAGCGGTAGCGGGTACCGTTGCGGTCCTCCCAGCCGGTGATGCGGTGGTCGTCGTCGTAGGAGAGCCGGAACGGTTCGCCCGCGCCGTCGAACACCTCGGTGAGGTTGCCCCGGGGGTCGTACCCGTAGCGTCGGAGCACGGGCTCTCCCGGAGCACTGCGCAGGGTCAGCGCGGTGACGCGGCCGGCCTCGGTCGCCAGCCCCAGCCGGTAGCCGCCGCTGTGCCGGAGTTCGACAGGGCGGCCGGCTTCGTCGTACTCGACGGACACGGCGTTCCCGTTGCGGTCATCGATCCGGGTCAGGCCGAGACCGGCCCCCGCGTCACCGTGCGGCTCGAACCGCAGGGTCCGGCCGTCCTCGGGCCGGTGCACGGAGATCGCGCCGCCCGGCTTGACGCCGCATCCTCACGCATCTTCTTGGCGTCGGCGGCCATCTTCTTGGCCGCTTCCAGACCCGCTTCGGCATTGTCGACGGCCCGTTGGGCGCCGGCCTGGGCGGACTTGGCGTCGGTGGCGTTGCGGGCGGCGGCGCGGACCTCGGAGTCGTCGGGCTTGTCCTTGCCCTCCTTCTCGTCGTACTCCTCGGTTTTGGCGGTGGCGCGTTCGACCCAGGAGGTGGCCGAGTCCAGCCTGCCGGTCGCGGACGACAACTCGTTGCGGGCCTCGCGGCCCCTGGCTAACGCCTTGTCCGCGAGGGACTGGGCGCGTTCCAGCTTCGGCCAGTAGGCGGCGAGCGGCGAAATCGTGCAGCTCCCGGGTCAGTTGCTTCACCCGCTCCGGATCACCCGGCGTCGGGTCCTCGTCGAGGTCGAGCACGTGCCAGTCCGTCGGACGACTCCCCACAGGTCCCCACTCCCCGCATCGCCGGTCGAGAAAGCCGCTCAGAGACACTCCGGGGTGAAGACGGCGAAAGGCGCACGTACGGTTGCACGCCGGGCGCCCGGGCCTCCGGTGCGGGGGCGGTTAGCCCAGGTACGGGGTGGGGTGGGTCAGGTAGTGGTGGAGGCGGAGGCGTTGGGTGGGGTGCATCGGGAGGTCGGGCAGGTCGGCTGGGGCGACGTAGCGCAGCTCCGTCGACTCCTCGGAGATCGCGAGCGTTCCGCCGACGACGCGTGCTGTGAAGCAGACGTTGAACTGCCGCCGTACCTCGCCGTCGCTGTACGCGACGACGTGCCGCGGATCGGTGTACGTGCCGACCACCCCCGTCACCTCGACGTCGAGGCCCGTCTCCTCCTTCACCTCCCGCACCGCGCAGCCGGGCAGCGTGTCGCCCAGGTCCATGCCGCCGCCGGGCAGCGCCCACAGGCCGTTGTCCCGCCGGCGCTGCAGCAGGATGCGGCCCTCGTCGTCGGTCACCACGGCGGAGGCCGCGGCGACGAGGCTGTTGGGCTCGGGTGCGGCCGGGTCGTCGTAGTTACTCGGTACGGGCCATGGGACTCCTCGACCGCGGTGACGGTGTGTCGCGCGGGGCGGCGCGGTATGGCCGGGCCCGGCCGGGATGCCCGGGATGCTCTTGCCTCACCGTATCCGTGCATCGACCGTGCGCGAAGACTGCCGGGAACAGGCAGTGTTTCCGGATGTACGGGATGGCACGGTGAATTCCGCCGGCGCCGGGCGGTAGGAGGGGGACCGCCCGGCGCGGCAGAGGGGGGACGGCATGGGTGCTTTCGTGGCTGCGGCGCTGGGATTTCCGGCCGTCGTCTTCAGCTTCGCGCTGGTCGTCGTGGTCGTCTACTGGCTGTTCGCCGCGGTGACGGGTGCCGTCGGCGACGGCTTCGGCGCCGCCGGCGCCGACGGCACCGGCGGCGGCGCGGCGGACGGCGGGCGCGGCGCCGGCGGGTTCGCGGTCGTGCCGGCCGTCCTGGGGCTCGGCGGCGTGCCGGTGACGGTGGTGCTGTCGCTGGTCGTTGCGGTGGCCTGGTTCACGGCTCTCGTGGCCGGGGTCGCCGTCGTCGCCGGCGGGCCGCCCGCGGCGCTCGCCTGGGCGGC
>NZ_BAAAPF010000392.1:0-5833 GCF_039531005.1 Streptomyces synnematoformans | reverse complement strand
CCGGCACCGGGCCGGGGACGGCGGGGACGGCCGGGGGACTGCCGGGGGGGCGGCGTCCGGGCGGGCGCCGCTCAGCCGAGCCAGCCGGGGCGGACCAGCCCCGACTCGTAGGCCTGCACCACCAGTTGCGCCCGGTCGCGTACGCCCAGCTTCACCATGGTGCGGCTGACGTGCGTCTTGGTGGTCAGCGGGCTGACCACCAGCCGGCGGGCGATCTCCTCGTTGGACAGGCCCATGCCGACCAGCGCCATGACCTCCCGCTCCCGCTCGGTCAGCTCGTCCAGCGCCGCTGCCGCCGCCGGCTCCTTGGAGCGGGCGGCGAACTCGGAGATCAGCCGGCGGGTGACCCCCGGGGAGAGCAGCGCGTCGCCCTCGACCACGGCCCGCACCGCGCGCACCAGCTCCTCCGGCTCGGTGTCCTTGACCAGGAAGCCGGAGGCGCCGGAGCGGATGGCCTCGAAGACGTACTCGTCCAGCTCGAAGGTGGTGAGCATGACGACCTTCACGTCCGCCAGGCCGGCGTCGCCGGTGATCCGGCGGGTGGCCGCCAGGCCGTCGAGGGCCGGCATGCGGATGTCCATGAGGACGACGTCGGGGCGCCGTTCGCGCACCAGGGCCACGGCCTCCTCGCCGTCGGCCGCCTCGCCGCACACCTCGACGTCCTCCTGGGCGTCGAGGAGGGCGCTGAAGCCGGCCCGTACCAGCACCTGGTCATCGGCGAGCAGCACGCGGATCACTGGCCCTCCTCAAGGGTGTCGCGGTCGCGGTCCCCGCGGCCGGCGTTCACCGTATCCGCCCGCAGCGGGATCCGGGCCCGCACCCGGAAGCCGCCGTCGGGACGGGTGCCCGCCTCGACCGTGCCGCCGAGCGCGGCGGCGCGCTCGCGCATGCCGACCAGGCCGTTGCCGCCGCCGGTGAGGCCGCCCGCGGTGGCCGGCCCGTCGTCGTCGATCTGCAGCTCCAGCCCGGCCGGGGCGTAGCGGACCAGGACGCGGGCGGTGCGCGAGCCGGAGTGGCGCACGACGTTGGTCAGCGCCTCCTGGATGATGCGGAACGCGGCCAGTTCGGTGCCCGGCGGCAGCGGCTCCCGCGCGCCGTCGACCGCGACGTCCACGGCGAGACCGGCCGCGGCGGCCTGCTCCGTCAGCTCGCCGAGCCGGTCGAGGCCGGGGGCCGGCGAGCGGGGGGCGCCGCCGGGGGTGCGCAGGGTGTCGAGCACCTGGCGCACCTCGCCGAGCGCCTCCTTGCTGGCGGACTTGATGGTGGTCAGCGCCTCGCGGGCCTTCTCGGGCTGCTGGTCGAGGAGCGCGAGACCGACGCCGGCCTGGATGTTGATCACGGAGATGCTGTGCGCCAGCACGTCGTGCAGCTCACGGGCGATGCGCAGCCGCTCCTCGTCGGCGCGGCGGCGTTTGGCCTGCTCACGCTCGGCCCGTGCGGCGGCCCACTGCTCGCGGCGCGTACGCATCAGCTCGCCGCCCGCGGCAACCGCCAGCACCCAGGCGGCGACGAACAGCGCCCGGCCCCAGGGGCCGGCGCCGTCGTCGTCGGGCGGCAGCCAGCGGTAGAGGAGGGAGGTGAACGCGACGTGCCCGGCGAAGAGCAGCGCGAGCGCCGCCCAGACGGCGCGCCGCTCCCCCATCGAGATCGCGGCGAAGCAGGCGACGGCGGCGCTGATGAAGATCGGCCCGTACGGGAGGCCCGCGGCCGCGTAGCCGAGGCAGACGGCGACGGTGCCGAAGGCGGCGGTGCGCGGATAGCGGTGCCGCAGCAGCAGGAGGACGGCGGCGGCGAGGAGGAAGCCGAGGGTGCCGGGGAAGTCGTCGGCGCGGTCGGAGGAGTGGGAGGCGCCGCGCGTACCGACGATCATAAAGAACGTCAGGAAGAGGGTGGAGCGCCAAGGCAGCCGGTCGCGGCTGGGCAGCCAGCGCAGCAGGCCGGGCAGCGGCCCGCCGCCGGGGTCGTCCGGGTCGTCCGCCAGGCCGTCGCCGGGGCCGCCGGAGGTGGGCGGCCCGCCGAACGGCGGCCGCGGCCCTGGCCGGCCGCCGGCCCCGTCGTCCCGGCCCCACCGGGGGTGTCCTCCGCGTCGCATGGCTGAAACGCTAACCGGCGGCGGTGCCCGCGGGCGTCAGCCGTGGGCGGACACCCGGCGTACTCCCGGTGGAGTACCTGCTCAGCGCGCGTGGGGCCGGTGGTTGCAGGCGGCGGGGGTGCGGAGGCCGATGCCCCCGGCTCGGGTCCGCGGCGGCCCGGTCAACCGGTACTTCCAGGGCGCGACGGCCGGCTCCTCCGACGAGGAGCTGCCCGCCGCCGCCCCCGGCCACCCGGTCGTCCGCCTCACCGAGACCCGTTGAGCGCGCCCTTCCGGTCGAGCAGCGACAGCGCCCGGTGCGCCACCGGGTGGGTGCGTACGATCTCGCCGAGCGTCGTCGACCCCTGCGTGATCCTCGTGAACATGTGCCACGCCGGCCGGAACCCGGTCAGCGCCGCGTGGAACACCGCGGGGTGCTGCTCGAAGGCCGCCAGCATGCGGCGCCCGACGGCCATCTCGACGCCGAGGCCGGCCTTGACGGCGAAGGCGTAGTTGAGCGCCTGGCGCCGCGCGTCCACGGCGTCCTGCGCCTCCGCGATCCGCACCGCCCACTCCCCCGCGAGCCGGCCGGAGCGCAGCGCGTACGAGATGCCCTCGCGGGTCCACGGCTCCAGCAGCCCGGCGGCGTCGCCGCAGACCACGACCCGGCCGCGGGACAGCGGCGAGTTGTGGGCGCGGCAGCGGGTGAGGTGTCCGGACGACAGGCTCGGCTCGAAGCCCGCCAGGCCCAGCCGGGCGGTGAAGTCCTCCAGGTACCGCTTGGTCGCGGCGCCGTCGCCGCGGGCGGAGATCACGCCGACGGTCAGGGTGTCGCCCTTGGGGAAGACCCACCCGTAACTCCCGGGCAGCGGACCCCAGTCGATCAGCACCCGGCCGCGCCAGTCGTCGGCGACCTCCGGCGGCACCGGGATCTCCGCCTCCAGACCCAGGTCCACCTGCTCCAGCTCCACCCCGACGTGCCCGCTGGTCCGCCCCGCGCTGCCGTCCGCGCCGACCACCGCGCGGGCCAGCACCTTCTCACCGTCCGCCAGGTGCACGGCCACCGTGCGCCGGTCCGGCACGTCGGGGCCGTGCTGCTCGACGCGGGCGACGGAGACGCCGGTGCGCAGCCGCGCGCCCGCGCGCTGGGCCGCCTCGGCCAGCCGGGCGTCCAGCTCGGCGCGGTTGACGAGGCCGAACAGCGTGCGGCGGGAGCGCCGGGTGCGGCCGAGCCGGCCGCGCATGGTGAACGTCACGGCGTTCACGCGGTCGCGCAGCGGCAGTTCGACGCCGTCGGGGAGCGCCTCGCGGGACAGGCCGATGATGCCGCCGCCGCAGGTCTTGTAGCGGGGCAGTGCGGAGCGCTCCAGCAGCAGGACGCGCCGGCCCTGGCCGGCGGCGGCGTACGCCGCGCAGGCCCCGGCCGGACCGGCGCCGACCACGACGACGTCCCAGACCCCCGGGTCCCCGCGGCCCTCGGCGCCGGGCGCGCCGGCCGGCGCCGCGTCCGGTACGCCGTCCCGTGCCGCGGGACGCGTCCCGTTCCGCGCACCGTCGTGCGCGCTGTCGTGCGTACCGCCGGGCGAGCGGCCGTCCGCCGTCTCGCCCGCCGCGTTGTCCGCCTCGTTCTCGCTGGTCACGTTGGCTCTCTGCTCCTGTTTCCGGCCGCCCGCACGGGGGCCGCCACCTGCCGCATCCTAGAACGACGCACCCCTGTGCGATGATCGTCACCGCCCGCCCCGATTCCGGGACCCGACACCGCAGGACACAACGCAGTTCGCCCGAGGAGCGTTCCCATGGACACCGAACGGCTCGCCGGCACCGTCGCCGGCCTGCTGCCGCGCGCCCGTACCGAACTGGCCGAGCTGGTCTCCTTCCGCTCGGTCGCCCTCATCGACCCGGAGCGCTTCCCGGCGTCGGAGTCCGACGCCGCCGCCGGCTGGGTCGAGGACGCGCTGACCGCCGAGGGCTTCACGGACGTGCGGCTGCTCGACACCCCGGACGGGACGCGCTCGGTGTACGGGTTCCTGCCCGGCCCGGCGGGCGCCCCCACGGTGCTGCTCTACGCCCACTACGACGTCCAGCCGCCGCTCGACGAGTCGGCGTGGCTCAGCCCGCCGTTCGAGCTGACCGAGCGCGACGGCCGCTGGTACGGGCGGGGCGCCGCGGACTGCAAGGGCGGCATCCTGATGCACCTGACCGCGCTGCGCGCGCTGCGCGAGCACGGCGGCGTGCCGGTCTCGGTCAAGGTCGTCGTGGAGGGCTCGGAGGAGCAGGGCACCGGCGGCCTGCAGCGGTACGCCGAGCAGCACCCGGAGCTGCTGGCCGCCGACGCGGTCGTGATCGGGGACGTGGGCAACTTCCGCGCCGGGCTGCCCACGGTCACGGCCACGCTGCGCGGCATGACGATGTTGCGGGTGCAGGTGGACACGCTGGCGGGGAACCTGCACTCGGGCCAGTTCGGCGGCGCCGCCCCGGACGCCCTCGCCGCGCTCATCCGGATCCTCGACTCGCTGCGCGGCCCCGACGGCTCGACCACGGTGGACGGCCTGGCGGCCGGCTCCCGGTGGGACGGTCTGGCGTACCCGGAGGAGGACTTCCGCCGGGACGCGAAGGTGCTGGACGGCGTGGAGCTGATCGGCGCGGGCAGCGTGGCGGACCGCGTGTGGGCGGGGCCGGCGGTCACGGTGATCGGCATGGACGTCCCGTCGGTGGCCGAGGCCACGCCGTCGGTGCAGGCCTCCGCCGCGGCCCTGGTGAGCCTGCGGCTGCCGCCGGGCCACGACGCGGACGAGGCGACGGAGCGGCTGACCGCGCACTTCGAGTCGCACGCGCCGTGGGGCGCACGGGTGACCACCGAGCCGTACGGCGACGGCCAGCCGTTCCGCGCCGACGTCACCAGCCCCGCGTACCGCGCGATGGCGGAGGCGATGCGCGCGGCGTACCCGGGCGAGGAGATGCAGGTGGCGGGGCAGGGCGGCACGATCCCGCTGTGCAACACCCTCGCCGGGCTGTACCCGCGGGCGGAGATCCTGCTGATCGGGCTCTCCGAGCCCGCGGCGCAGATCCACGCGGTGAACGAGAGCGTGTCGCCGGAGGAGCTGGAGCGGCTGTCGTTCGCGGAGGCGCTGTTCCTGCGCGGGTACGCGGAGGGGCACGCCGGCTGAGCCCGCGGGCGCCCGCCGGCGGGGCGGCGGACGGCCGGAACGGCCGGGCGCCGGGCCGTCAGACGACGTCCGTGAGCCGGGCGAAGACGACGACGTTGCCCTCGTAGCCGGGGTCGGCCCCGTCGTCGCGGTAGTCGCCGCCGCAGGTGAGCACGCGCAGCTCGGCGCGGTCGGTGTCGCCGTAGACGCGCTCGTCGGGGAAGTCGTCGGCGTCGAAGACCTCGACGGCGTAGACGGTGAACACCGCCGTGCGGCCGTCCTTGCGGTCCACCTTGACCACCTCGCCGCGCTCCAGTCCGCCGAGGCGGTAGAAGACGGCGGGCCCGGCCGCGTCGTCGACGTGCCCGGTCATCACGGCGGTGCCCGCGGCGCCGGGGGTGGCGGCGTCCCGGTACCAGCCGGCGAGGTTGCGCACGCCCGCGGGCGGGGCCGCGAGCCAGCCGTCGGAGTCCAGCCCGACGTCGGTCAGCGGCGCGTCGACGCCGATGCCGGGGATGCGGATCACGGTGGGCGGCGACGTCGGCAGCGGCGGGTGCGCGGGCGGCCCGCCGCCGGCGGCCGCGACCTCGGCCGAGGGCTGGGGCGGGCCGAAGCC
>NZ_BAAAPF010000391.1:0-5881 GCF_039531005.1 Streptomyces synnematoformans | reverse complement strand
CCCGGTCGCTAGGGCGGCGGGCCTGCCCCCGCCCGGCCGGACGCGCCGTACCACTGGGCGGCGGCCACCTGCCCGCGCCCGGCCCGCCGGGCCGGGTCCGGGCCTACTCCAGGCGCTTGCGGCGCTGCTCCTCGCGCGCCAGGCGCCGCTCCTCCCTGGCGAGCCGCCGCTCCTCCCTGGCCACCCGGCGCTGTTCCCTGGCCGCCTCCGCCTCCGCGCGGCGGGCCGCCTTGGTCTTCTTCCGGCTCGTGCCCACGCCGCCCCAGAGGGCGAAGCCGGTGATCGTGACGCGCGGGGTGCCGGGGGTGTGGGGGACGCCGGTGTGGGAGTGGTCGAAGCCGCCCATGACGCCGATGCCGCGGACCTCCAGGGCGATGTCGGGCGGGAGGGTCACGTTGGCCCCGCCCATGATCATGATGCAGCGGATCTCCACCTCCGCGGCCTCGAAGTCCGCCTCGCGCAGGTCGAGTTCGCCGCCGCCCCAGAACGAGAACATCGTGAAGCGCCGCGGCACCGTCCAGCGCCCCTTGCGCTCGAAGCCGCTCATGACGGCGATGCCCCTGCGGGACGTCGCCTCGCCGCCGATGCGCCCGGCCCAGCCCGCCGCCGGCCGGCCCGCCGGCGCGGTCCCGCCCCCGGCGGGGACCGCGGGCGGGCCCCCCGCCGCGGGCAGGTCGCGGGTGAGCGGCTCCAGTTGGGCGTAGGTCTTCGCCCGGTACGTCTCCTCCAGCCGCTCCTCGAACTCGTCCATGGCGAGCCGGCCCTCCGCCAGCGCGTCGCGCAGGACCGCGGCGACCCGGTCCCGGTCGGCGTCCGAGGCCCGCAGCTCCGGCAGGTGCTCATCGCTCGTCATGGGAACGAGCCTATGCGTACATGCGGGCGATGACGTCCTCGATGTCGGGTTCCCGCACCGAGAGATCCACCAGCGGCCACCGCTCGGCCACCTCCGCGACGAGCGGCGCCGCGCTGGCCCCGGCGGGGAACGCGAGCCACTGCCGCGGGCCCTCCACCCGCACGGTCCGGCAGCCGGCGACGTCGATGGGCGGCAGCTCGCGCTCCAGGTCCACGACGAGCATCCGCTCGCTCTCGCCGACCGCGTGCAGCCCGTCGAGGCCGCCGTCGTACATCAGCCGGCCGTGGTCGATGACCATCACCCGCCGGCACAGCTGCTCGATGTCGGACAGGTCGTGCGTGGTGAGCAGCACCGTCGTGCCGCGGTCGGCGTTCAGCTCGCGCAGGAACTCCCGCACCTTCGCCTTGCTCAGCACGTCGAGACCGATCGTCGGCTCGTCCAGGTACAGCACCTCGGGGTCGTGCAGCAGGGCCGCCGCGATGTCGCCGCGCATCCGCTGGCCGAGGGACAGCTGCCGCACCGGCACCTCCAGCAGCTCGCCCAGGCCCAGCTGTTCGGTGCAGCGCTCCAGGTTGGCGCGGTAGCGGTCGTCGGGTATGCGGTACATGCGGCGCATCAGCCGGTACGAGTCGAGCAGCGGCAGGTCCCACCACAGGGTGGTGCGCTGGCCGAAGACGACGCCGATGCGCCGGGCCAGCCGGGTCCGCTCGCGGGAGGGGTCGATGCCGGCGACGCGCAGCCGGCCCGAGCTGGGGGTGAGGATGCCGGTGAGCATCTTGATGGTGGTGGACTTGCCCGCGCCGTTGGGGCCGATGTAGCCGACGACCTCGCCGCGCGGCACGGCGAAGCTGATGCCGCCGACGGCGCGCACCTCGTGCTTCGTACGGCGCAGCCGGCCCGCCCGGCGGCGTACGACGAAGACCTTCTCCAGGTCCTCGACCTCGATCACGCGTTCCTCCCTCGTCCCGTCCGGTTCAGCTTCCCGTGCTGCGGTAGCCGCGCAGCCCCGTGCGCCACGCCAGCCCGGCCAGCGCGCAGCACGCGGCGGCGACCAGCGGCGAGGCGAAGTCCACCCAGCCGGGCAGGCCCAGCGGGTCGTCCCGGCCGAGCACGCGCAGGGCCGGCAGCCAGTTCACGAACGCCAGCGGCACGACGAACGTCACGCCGCGCACCAGCTCCTTGCTGAAGATCGTCGGCGGGTACTGGGTCAGCGTGTTGCCGCCGTACGTGAACGAGTTCTGCACCTCCGCCGCGTCGGTGGCCCAGAACTGGAACGCGGCGCCGCACGTGAACACCGCCCCGTAGATCGCGGCCCCCGCCAGCACCATCACCGGCACCAGCAGCACCGCGACCGGCGTCCACGCCACGCCGTCCAGCGCCGTCAGCGACCAGACCAGCACGATCAGGCCCTGGAGCACCCGGCCGATCCGGCGCAGCGCGAAGCGGTCGGCGGCTATCTGCGCGAACACCGGCACCGGCCGGACGAGCAGCGTGTCCATCGTGCCGTCGCGGATCCGGCGGCCGATCCGGTCGAGGTTGCCCAGCAGCAGGTCGGCCAGGCCGAGGGAGGTGGACGTGGTGCCGTACAGGAGCGCGACCTCGGCGAACGTGAAGCCGCCGAGCACGTCGGTGTGCGAGAACATGATCGCGATCGCCGCGAAGTCGGCGGCGGTCATCAGCAGGTTGCCGAGGGCGGTCATGGCGAACGACAGGCGGTACGCCATCGTCGTCCGCACCCACATGGCGACGATCAGCCCGTACCCCCGGATGCCCGCGGCCGCCTCAGCCACCCTGCACCACCACCCTGCGCGTCGCGACCGACTGCAGCGCCCGCCCGGCGGCCAGCAGCGCCACCGCCCACGCCGCCTGGAACGCCAGCGCCCCGGCGACGCCCGCGCCGGTGTGCCGGCCGAGCAGCACGTCGGCGGGGACCTGGAGCATCGCCGCCCACGGCAGCGCCTGCGCGATGTCGCCGAAGGCGCCCGGGAAGACGGTCAGCGGCAGCAGGGTGCCGGACAGGAGCATCGCCACCAGCGAGTTGAGGAGGTTGATCCCCTGGCCGTCGAGCAGCCAGAACGCGGCCAGCCCGACGAGGTAGCGAATCGCGAAGCTGACCAGGCAGCCCAGCGTCACGGCGAGCAGGAACAGCAGCCAGGTGCCCGCCGCCGCCGGCAGCGCCAGCTCGAACGCCAGCGCCCCCACGGCCATCGGGACCACGCCCCGGCCGAGCAGCTGGAAGGCCGCGCGGCCCAGGTCGTGGGCGCACCACCACAGCTGCAGGTCCGCGGGCCGGTAGAGGTCGACGGCCACGTCGCCGCTGCGGATGCGCTCCTGCAGCTCCTCCTGGAAGCCGAAGCCGAGCAGCGCGGCGGGCGCGAGCAGCGCCTGGCCGACCCAGACGAAGGTGAGCGCCTGGGCCTGGTCGTAGCCGCCGAGCTGCGGGCGCTCGTGCCAGAGCGCGACGAAGGTGTACGCGAGGATGAAGCCGAAGACGGTGTTGGTGAAGACGCCGGCCGCGGTGGCCGCGCGGTACGTCGAGAACCGGCGGAAGCCGCCGGCCGCCACCAGCCCGTACAGCCGCACGGTGTGCACGACGGGCGCGTCCCGCCACGCGTCCGTGCCGCGCATCTCCCACCCCCGCTCCTGGCGCAAAGGAACCGACTCTAGACCAGTCGGGTTGAGCCCTGCGACCGGTTATCCACGCCTCCCGGCAATCTGCATTATTAATGACAAACTGCGTCGTGAGTGTCATATCAGACGACAGAACGAGCCCACGGACTGCAGATGAGCCACACGGACACGCGACAGGGCACCCGGAGCTTCGGCCCCGACGAGGAGCCGGAAGACGACCGCGGGACGGAAGCCGGCCGCGGGACGGACGGCGAACCGGCACCCCCGCCCGAGGCGCCCGAGGCGCCGGACGCGCCCGCCCCGCCCGCGCCGCCCCGGCGGCTGCGGTGGCCCCGGCGGCGCGCGTACCGCAGGAGCTGGTGGAAGGTGCTGCTGGGCGCCGCGATGCTCACGCTGGCGCTGGCCTCCGGGGCGTTCGCCGTCGGCTACCTGGCCGTCGACGTCCCGCGGCCCAACGAGATGGCGACCGCCCAGAGCAACCACTACTTCTACGCGGACGGCTCCAAACTCGCCGTCAAGGGCGAGGTCGACCGGGAGAGCGTGCAGCTGCAGCGCGTCCCCGACCACGTGCGCATGGCCGTGCTGGCCGCCGAGGACCGCGAGTTCTACTCCGACTCCGCCGTCAACCCGGCGGCGATGGTCCGGGCCGGCTTCAACACCCTGACCGGCAAGGGCACCCAGTCCGGCTCGACCATCACCCAGCAGTACGTGAAGAACTACTACCTCGACCAGGACCAGACGATCAGCCGCAAGCTCCGCGAGGCGTTCATCGCCATCAAGCTGGACCGCGAGGTCTCCAAGGACGACGTCCTGGAGGGCTACCTCAACACCAGCTACTTCGGCCGCAACGCCTACGGCGTGCAGGCCGCCGCCCGGGCGTACTACGACAAGGACGTCGAGGAGCTGACCGTCGCCGAGGGCGCGTACCTCGCGACCCTGCTGCAGGCCCCGAGCACGTACGACGTCACCGTGCACCCCGGCAACCGGCCCGCCGCCGAGGCCCGCTGGAACTACGTCCTGGACGGCATGGTCAAGGAGGGCTGGCTGGCGTCCCGCACGCGCGAGCGCACGGAGTTCCCCGTGCCCGAGGAGACCCGGCTCGACCCCGGCCTGTCCGGGCAGCGCGGCTACCTCGTCGAGGCCATCAACAGCTACCTCGTCGAGCACCGCATCATCGACGAGAAGACCCTCGCCGCCGGCGGCTTCCGCATCGTCACCACGCTGCAGCCCGACAAGCAGGACGCCTTCGTCGCCGCCGTGGACGAGCAGCTGACCTACCGGCTCGACCCGGAGTCCAACCCCGCCGACTCCTACGTCCGCGTCGGCGGCGCCTCCATCGACGTCGAGAGCGGCAAGGTCGTCGCCCTGTACGGCGGCACGGACTACACGCAGCAGTACGTCAGCAACGCCACCCGCCGCGACTACCAGGCCGGCTCCACCTTCAAGCCGTTCGTCTTCGCCGCCGCCGTGCAGGAGAAGGCGAAGAACTGGGAGGGCAGGCGGATCACGCCGCGGACCGTGTACGACGGCGACTCCGACCGCAGGGTGATCGGCAGGAAGGGCAAGCCGCTGCGCTACGCGCCGGACAACCAGGACGACGTCTCCTACGGCCGCATCAACGTCGCCGACGCCACCAACCAGTCGGTCAACTCCGTCTACGCGCAGATGGCCCAGGACGTCGGCCCGGAGAAGGTCCGCGGCACCGCGATCCGGCTCGGCCTGCCGCCGCGCACCCCGGAGCTGAAGGACCACCCCTCCATCGGCCTCGGCACCGCCACCCCCAGCGCGCTCGACCTCGCGCAGGCGTACGCCACCCTCGCCGGCCACGGCGACCACGGCGGCTACCGGCTCGTCGACAAGCTCAGCCGCAACGGCGAGATCTTCCAGCTGCCGCCGCGGCGCCCGCACCCCGTGATCTCCCGCACGGCGGCGGACGCGACGACCGCGATGCTGCAGAGCGTCGTCGAGCGGGGCTCCGGCGAGGAGGCGCAGCTCGCCGGGCGGCCGGCGGCCGGCAAGACCGGCACCGGCGAGCACGACCGCTCGGCGTGGTTCGCGGGCTACACCCCGGAGCTGGCGACGGTCGTCGGGGTGATGGGGCAGGACCCGCAGACCGGTGCGCAGAAGTCGCTGCACGGGGTGCTGGGGGAGGACCGGATCAGCGGCGGCGGGGTGCCGGCGAAGATCTGGGGCGCGTACACCAGGGACGCGCTGTGGGACGTGCCGGCGAGCGACTTCGACCTGGAGATCCCCCGGAAGCAGCGGATGCCGTACGCCCCGCCCCCGGCCCCGGCGCCGGCCCCCGCGCCGGTCCCGGCGCCGGTTCCGGCGCAGCCCGCACCCGCGAAGTCGGGGGCCAAGCGGTCTTAGGAAGACAAAACATTCTACCAACTCCTT
>NZ_BAAAPF010000390.1:0-5886 GCF_039531005.1 Streptomyces synnematoformans | reverse complement strand
GGACGACCACGCCGACCTGCGCGCGGCCGCGCTGCGGGAGCCGGAGCCCGTCGCCGCCGCGCAGTACCGCCGCGGCGGGCCGCGGCCAGGGGAGCGGGTGGCCGTCGTCGGCGGGGGCACGGTGGGGCTGCTGGCGGTGCAGCTGCTCGCCGCGTACGCGCCGGCGGAGCTGCTGGTGGTCGAGCCGCGGACGGAACGGGCCGAGCAGGCGTGGGCGTTCGGCGCCCGGCCGGTGGCACCCGACGCCGCCACCGGTCTGGCGGGGACGTACGACCTGGTGGTGGAGACGGCCTCGGCGGCGCGGGCGGCGGCGGCCGGGCTGGCGCTGGCGCGCCGCGGCGGGCGGGCCGTGGTCACCGGCATCCCGCCCGGCGGCGCGGCGGGCATCGACCCGCTGGAGCTGTCGATGCGCCAGGTCGCCGTGCTCGGCGTCTTCGGCGCCCCGTCGGCGGCCTGGTCGTACGCGGTGCGCGCGCTCGCCACGGGTGCGCTGGACCCGGCGGCGCTGATCACCCATGAACTGCCCCTGGACGCGTACGAGGAGGCCGTCGGCCTGGTCGGCGGCGGGGACCCCGCGGTGGGCAAGGTGCTGCTGCGGCCGTAGCCGGAGCGGCCCGGCCGCCCCGCGCGAGGGCCGCTTCAGCATCGCATCGAAGTCGAATGGCGTCCGAAATATCGATCAAAGGAGTACCGTGCCTCATGCCCCTGGTGAACCGGCCCTCGGCCGCCTCGGCTTCGGCGCCCCGGAGCCGGACCCGGCCGACGCGTCGCCGCACGCCTTCCCGGACGGGGGGCGCTGGCGTACCGAGATCCCGTCCGTCGAAGGCCCGGAGGCGCTGGCCGCCGTCCTGAAGGAGAGCACCCGGCTCGGCGTGCCGGTCCACCGCATCAGCCAGGGCAGCGGCGTGTGGATGCTCAGCGACAACGAGATCACCGACATGGTCGCGGCCTGCGCCGCACGCGACGTCGAGCTGTGCCTGTTCACGGGCCCGCGCGGCACCTGGGACACCGGCGCCGCCACCCGCAGCACCTCCGGCGGCGGCGGGCTGCGGGCCCGCGGGCACGACCAGCTCGCCGGCTGTGTGGAGGACGCGCTGCGGGCCGCGAGCCTGGGCGTGACGTGCCTGCTCGTCGCCGACGAGGGCGTGCTGTGGCTGCTGCACGGGCTGCGCGAACTCGGCGAGCTGCCCGCGCACACCACGTTCAAGGTCTCCGCGCTCGTCGGCCCGGTGAACCCCGCCGCGTACGCGGTGTGGGAGCGGCTCGGCGCCGACTCGCTCAACATCCCCTCGGACCTGTCGCTGGCGCAGCTCACCGAGATCCGCCGGGCCAGCGCCGCTCCGATGGACCTGTACGTGGAGGCGCCGGACGACCTCGGCGGCTACGTGCGGATGTACGACGCCGCCGAGCTGATCCGCCGCGGCGCGCCGCTGTATCTGAAGTTCGGCCTGTCCAAGGCCCCCGGGATCTACCCCTACGGCGCCCACATGCGCGAGACGGTGCTGGCCACCGCCCGCGAGCGGGTGCGCCGCGGGCGGCTGGTCCTGGACCTCCTCGACCGGCTCGGCGCGGCCGACGGCATGTCGCCGCCCGGCTCCCGGCTGCCGGGCGACCTGCACCGGTTCCCCGCCCCCGCGCCGGGCACCGGCCCCGTCCCGCGGCCCGCCTCCGCTTCACCGTCCGCCCCCGCTTCCGTACCCGAAGGGATCTGACCACCATGCGCACTCCCCGAGCCGCACGCCTGCGCTCCGCCGCCGCCGTCTCCGCGCTCGCTCTCGCCCTCGCCGCCTGCGGCCAGGACAGCGAGGGCGGCAGCGAGGAGAAGAAGGACTCCTCCGACGGCGGCGGCACGATCGGCATCGCGATGCCCACCAAGTCGTCGGAGCGCTGGATAGCCGACGGCGAGAACATGGTCAAGGAGTTCGAGGCGGCCGGCTACGAGACCGACCTGCAGTACGGCGAGGACAAGGTCGAGAACCAGGTCTCGCAGATCGACAACATGATCACCAAGGGCGTGGACGCGCTCGTCGTGGCGGCGATCGACAACACCGCGCTCACGGATGTGCTGGCGGAC
The DNA here is from genome assembly GCF_039531005.1 of Streptomyces synnematoformans. Classification (NCBI taxonomy): domain Bacteria; kingdom Bacillati; phylum Actinomycetota; class Actinomycetes; order Kitasatosporales; family Streptomycetaceae; genus Streptomyces; species Streptomyces synnematoformans. The sequence goes on along the minus strand of NZ_BAAAPF010000390.1, from coordinate 3,812 downwards.
GCCGCGGCGGCGGACATCCCCGTCATCGCGTACGACCGGCTGATCCTGGAGACGGAGAACGTCGACTACTACGCCTCGTTCGACAACGAGCGGGTCGGCCGGCTGCAGGGCCAGTACATCGTGGACGCGCTGAAGCTCGAAGACGACAAGGACGCGAAGTACAACATCGAGCTGTTCGCGGGCTCCCCCGACGACAACAACACCCGCTACTTCTTCAACGGCGCCATGTCCGCGCTCCAGCCGTACCTGGACTCCGGCCAGCTCACCGTGCGCTCCGGCCAGACGGACATGAACCAGGTCACCACGCTGCGCTGGGACGGCGGCACGGCGCAGAAGCGCATGGACGACCTGCTGAGCGGCAACTACGGCGGCGCGAACCGCGTCGACGCGGTGCTCTCGCCGTACGACGGGATCTCCATCGGCATCCTCTCCGCGCTGAAGTCCGCCGGCTACGGCAGCGGCGGCAAGGAGCTGCCGGTGGTCACCGGTCAGGACGCCGAGCTGGCCTCCATCAAGTCCATCATCGCCGGGCAGCAGACCCAGACCGTCTACAAGGACACCCGCAAGCTCGCCAAGCAGGCCGTGCAGATGACCGACGCCGTGCTCACCGGCGGCAAGCCCGAGGTCAACGACACCGAGACGTACGACAACGGCGTCAAGGTCGTCCCGGCGTTCCTGCTGGACCCGGTCAGCATCGACAAGAGCAACACCGACCTGCTCGTCGAGGAGGGCTACTACAAGGCCGGAGACCTGAAGTGACCGCTGCGGTCCTTGAGATGCGCTCCATCACGAAGACCTTCCCCGGGGTCACGGCGCTCGCCGACGTCAGCCTCACCGTCGCGCCCGGCGAGATCCACGCCGTCTGCGGCGAGAACGGCGCCGGGAAGTCGACCCTGATGAAGGTCCTCAGCGGAGTCCACCCGCACGGCAGCTACGAGGGGGAGATCCTCTTCGAGGGCGAGCCGTGCGCGTTCAGGGACATCGGGGCCAGCGAGGAGCGCGGCATCGTCATCATCCACCAGGAGCTGGCCCTGGTGCCGTACCTGTCCATCGCCGAGAACATCTTCCTCGGCAACGAGCAGGCCCGGCGCGGCGTCATCTCCTGGAACGAGACGCTGCGCAGCGCCGCCGCGCTGCTCAAGCGGGTCGGGCTGGGCGCGGAGAAGCCGCAGACCCGGATCGCCGACATCGGCGTGGGCAAGCAGCAGCTCGTGGAGATCGCCAAGGCGCTGTCGAAGAAGGTGAAGCTGCTCATCCTCGACGAGCCGACCGCGGCCCTGAACGACGAGGACAGCCGCAAACTGCTGGATCTCATCCGGGAGTTCCGGGACCAGGGCATCGCCTGCATCCTCATCTCGCACAAGCTGAACGAGATCCGGCAGGTCGCGGACTCGGTGACGATCCTGCGCGACGGCCGGACGATCGAGACGCTCGCCGTACGCGACGACGGCACGGGCGGCGAGGGGGCCGCACTGTCCGAGGACCGCATCATCCGCGGCATGGTCGGCCGCGACCTCGACCACCGCTTTCCCGAGCGGTCCCACTACCGCGGCGAGGACGCGGGCACCGTCGCGCTGGCCGTCGAGGGCTGGACGGTGCGCCACCCCATCGACCACGAGCGGACGGTCGTCGACGACGTCTCGATCGAGGTCGGGCGGGGCGAGATCGTCGGCATCGCGGGCCTGATGGGCGCGGGCCGCACGGAGCTGGCGATGAGCGTCTTCGGGCGCTCCTACGGCCGGTACGAGTCCGGCACGGTGCGGGTCGACGGCCGCGAGGTCGACACCCGCACCGTGCCGGACGCGGTACGCCACGGCATCGCGTACGTCACCGAGGACCGCAAGAGGTACGGCCTCAACCTCATCGACAACGTGATGCGCAACATCACGCTGCCCTCGCTGCCGAAGCTCCGCCGCCGCGGCGCGGTCGACGAGCACGAGGAGCGGCGGGTCGCCGAGGGCTTCCGCACGTCGATGAACATCAAGACCCCGACGGTCTTCGAGGCCGTGGGCCGGCTGAGCGGCGGCAACCAGCAGAAGGTCGTGCTCGGCAAGTGGATCCACGCCGACCCCGAGGTACTGATCCTCGACGAGCCCACGCGCGGCATCGACGTGGGGGCGAAGTACGAGATCTACACGGTCATCGACCAGCTCGCCGCCCGCGGCAAGGCGATCGTCTTCATCTCCTCGGAGCTGCCCGAGCTGCTGGGGATGTGCGACCGGATCTACACCATGACCGCGGGCCGGCTGACCGGCGAGGTGCCGCGGGACGAGGCCACCCAGGAAGTTCTCATGCGCCACATGACCACGCACGTAGGGGGCGAAGGATGAGCCCGGTGACCACGGAGAAGCGCGGCAGCGCCCCGGCCGCACCCGCCGGGGGCGGCGGCGGACCGGGTGGCGCGCTCGCCGGCGCGCTGCTCGCCGCGATGCGCAACAACATGCGGCAGTACGGCATGCTCGTCGCGCTCGGGCTGATCGTCGTGGTGTTCCAGGTATGGAGCGACGGCACCCTGCTGCTGCCGCGCAACGTCTCCAACATCGTCCAGCAGAACAGTTACATCCTGATCCTGGCGATGGGCATGATGATCGTCATCATTGCGGGGCACATCGACCTGTCGGTGGGCTCGCTCTGCGCGTTCGCCAGCGCGATGTCGGCAGTGATGATGGTCAACCACGACTTCCCCTGGCCGCTCGCCCTGACGTGCTCGCTGCTCATCGGCGCCGTAGCGGGGGCCTGGCAGGGTTTCTGGATAGCATACGTCGGCATACCATCATTCATCGTGACATTGGCGGGCATGCTGGTCTTCCGGGGCCTCACCCAGATCGTCCTGGAGGGCCAGTCGCTGGCGCCGTTCCCCAAGGGCTTCCAGAACATCGCGCAGGGCTTCCTGCCGGAGACCGGGCCGGAAACGAACTACCACAACCTCACGCTGCTCCTCGGCATCGCCATCGGCCTGTTCCTGCTGTGGCAGGAGTGGCGCGACCGGCGGCGGCAGCTCAGTTACGAACTGGACGTGCTGCCGTACCCGCTGTGGCTGGCCAAGTGCGCGTTCATCGTCGCGGCGGTGGTCGTCGCCACGCTGATGCTGGCCAGCTACCGCGGCGTGCCGGTGGTGCTGCTCATCATGGCCGGGCTGCTGATCTCACTGAGCTACGTGATGCGCAACGTGGTCGTCGGCCGGCACGTGTACGCGCTCGGCGGCAACAAGGCCGCGGCCACGCTGTCGGGCGTGAAGGACAAGCGGGTCACGTTCCTGGTGTTCGTGAACATGGGCGTGCTCGCGGCACTCGCCGGCTGCGTCTACGCGGCGCGGCTGAACGCCGGCGTACCGAAGGCCGGCGAGATGTTCGAACTGGAGGCGATCGCGGCGGCGTTCATCGGCGGCGCGTCGATGAGCGGCGGCATCGGCACGGTGTTCGGCGCGATCATCGGCGGGCTGGTGCTGGGCGTGCTGAACAACGGCATGTCGCTCGTCGGCCTCGGCACCGACTACCAGCAGGTCATCAAGGGCCTGGTGCTGCTGGCGGCGGTGGGCTTCGACATCTGGAACAAGCGCCGGGCGGGAGTGTAGCCGTACCCGGTGTGACCTCTCTCCGATATCCGACTTCCCTTGACGAGGAGCTGTATCCCCATGACGACCCGACCCCCGGCGCCGACCACGGCGCCCAGCAGCGCGGCGAGCTTAACGGCGGACGGCGGAACGACGGCGCGCGGCACGGCGACGAGCAGACGCACCGTGCTCGCCGCCACGGCCGGCGGCCTGGCCGCCGCCGGCCTCGCCGCCGCCTCGGCGGCGGCGGACTCGTCGG
>NZ_BAAAPF010000389.1:0-5901 GCF_039531005.1 Streptomyces synnematoformans | reverse complement strand
CCGGAGCGCGCGCAGCGCTCCCGGCCCACCACGCCGCCGCCGGCCGGCCGGACCGCGGACCCGACGACGCCAGAGCCCGATCCGGGCCGCAGCTGCGCGGAGCCGGAGAGCCCGTCGTCGACCGCCTCGTCGCGGGCGACGGTGTCGGCGCCGAGCGGCACGCCCTCCGGTTCCCGGTCCTCCTCCCCCTCCGACTCGCACCCACCCCGACGCCCACCGGCAGCGTGAGCGAGGAGGGGGAGGTGGAGCGCACGCTCCCGGAGGGGACGGGCCGGTAGCCCGTACGCCTCGCCCGAACGGGCGACACCGGCGGCCGTACGGGCCGTGCGGCCGCCCGCGGTCGCGCCGCGTGCGGATGCGCGACGGTCCCGCGGGGGCGAGATTGGGGGCATGGCCAGTGCCCCCCTCGACGGCCGGCTCGACGCGCTGCTGCTCGGCGTGCTGTTCTCCCAGGCACGCTCGGCGCTGCTGGTCTTCGACGCCGACCTGCGGCTGCTGCGCGCCAACGCCTCCGCGCGCCGGCTCCCGGGCGTGCCGGAGGAGGCGGAGGGCATGCCCGCCGGGGACGGCGAGACCGTCGGGGAGAAGAGTGCGGAGGGCGCGGAGCACCCGGCACCGGCCGCGCCCGCCGGGGCCCCGGCCGCCCGGGACGTGGGTGCGGTCGCCGACGGGGCCGAACTGGAGCGGCTGCTGCGGCACGTGCTCACGACCGGCGACCCGGTACGGAACGTGCGCATGGCCGGCGGCGACGGCGACCAGCGGGTGCTGTCGGTCTCCGCGTACCCGCTGAACGACGGCGGCGCCCCCGTCGCCGTGCTCGCCCACGTCCGCGACATCACCGACCGCCGCCGCTCCCGCGACCGGCTGGAGCTGCTGTACGCGGCGGAGGCGCGCACCGGCGCGCTGCTCGACGTCGGCCGGGTGGCCCGCGAGCTGGCCGCGGTCGTCGTGCCCGCGCTGGCCGACACGGCGGTGGTCGACATCGTCGACACGGTGTGGCGGGGAGAGGACTCGGCGCCCGGCCCGGCGGAGGAGCTGGCGCTGCGGCGGGCGGCGGTGGCGCCCGCGGCGTACCCGGAAGGGGAGAGCGTCGGCACGCTGGTGCGCTACCCGTACGCCTCCCCCCAGTCCAGCGCGCTGACGGACCTGCGCCCGCGCCTCCTGCAGGACCCCGGGCGGGCCGGGCCCGCGAACGGCGCGGCGCCGGACCGGGGGCGCGCACCCGAGCCGGAACCCGCCGACGGACCGGGCGCGGGTGCCGCCGGGGAGGACGCGCACTCGCTCATCCTCGCGCCGCTGCTGGCCCGCGGCACGCTCCTCGGCCTCGTCAGCCTCTACCGCTCCGCCCGCCCGGTCCACTTCGACGACGCCGACCTGCGGCTGGCCACGGAGGTCGCCGACGTGGCCGCGGTGAGCCTCGACAACGCCAGGCGCCAGACCCGCACCCACGCCGCCGCCTCCGCCCTGCAGCGCAGCATGCTGCCCGTGCAGCTGCCGGAGAGCGCCGCGATCGAATCGGGCCTGGCGTACGTGCCGGGCACCTACCCCGGCACGGCGGGCGCGGGCGGGGACTGGTTCGACGTCATCGCGCTGTCCGGCGCCCGGGTGGCGCTCGTGGTGGGCGACGTGACCGGCTCCGGGCTGCACGCGGCGGCGACCATGGGCCGGCTGCGCTCGGCGATCGGCACGATGGCCGACCTCGACGTGCCGCCCGACGAGCTGCTGACGCATCTGGACGCCCTGGTGGCCCGGCTGATGGACGAGCCCCCCGACCCGTTCGCCGACCCCCGCCGGAACCGCCGGCCGCCCGCGGCGACCTGCGTGTACGCCGTGTACGACCCGATCGCCGTGCGGGTGACCCTGGCGCTGGCGGGGCATCCGCCGCCGTTCGTCGTCCGGGCGGACGGCGGCACCGAGGTCGTCGACGCGGCCACGGGACCGGCGCTGGGCGGCGGCGACGGTACGTTCGAGAAGGCCGAGCTGGACCTCCCCGAGGGCAGCCTGCTCGCGCTCTACACCAACGGCATGCTGCCCGGCCCGCCCGAGAAGTCGCTCCCCCGGCTGCGCCGCGCGCTCGCCGATCCGCAGCGCCCCGTGCAGGACATGTGCGACGCCGCCGTACGCGACCTGCTGCCGGCCCGCCCGAACGACGACGCGGTGCTGCTGGCCGCCCGGCTCAGGGCGCTGCCGCCGGACGACGTGGTCTCGGTGCGGCTGGAGGCGGCCCCCTCGGCCCTCTCCGACGCCCGCGACCTGGTGCGCCGGCGGCTCACCGGCTGGGGCCTGCAGGAGCTGACGCTGCCCACCGAGCTGATCGTCAGCGAACTGCTCGCCAACGCGGTCCAGCACGCGCCCGGCCGCATCGGGCTCAAGCTCATCCGGCAGTCGGTGCTGATCTGCGAGGTCTCCGACACCAGCCACGCCGCGCCGCATCTGCGGCACGCCACGAGCAACGACGAGGGCGGGCGCGGGCTGTTCCTGGTCGCCCAGCTGTCGCACCGCTGGGGGGTCCGCTACGGCGCCGGCGGCAAGGTCGTCTGGACCGAGCAGGAGATCCCGCGCAGTTGAGCGCTTTGTGAGGTAGCTCACATCGCCCTCATGTCACATTCGGACCGCCGTTCCTGTCCTTAGGGGTGAGTGCACCAGGGAGGCAGGAGCAACAGCATGTCCGTAAGCCAGACGGAAGACTCATCGCGTGGTGCGATGGGTACCCGTCCGCCCACCCGGGCATCGTCCGGCGAGCGCTTCGCCGACTGGACCGACAGCCGGCTCGGGCTGCACGGCGCCGGACGCAGGTACGCCAGAAAGGTCTTCCCGGACCACTGGTCCTTCCTGCTGGGCGAGGTCTGCCTCTACAGCTTCATCGTCATCATGCTCACCGGCGTCTACCTGACGCTGTTCTTCAACCCCTCGATGACCGAGATCGTGTACCACGGCACGTACGAGCCGATGAACGGCGTGCGGATGTCCGAGGCGTACGCCTCCACGCTGGACATCTCGTTCGACGTGCGCGGCGGCCTGCTGGTACGTCAGATCCACCACTGGGCCGCGCTCATCTTCGTCGCCGGCATGGTCGTGCACATGATGCGGCACTTCTTCACCGGCTCGTTCCGCAAGCCGCGCGAGATCAACTGGGTGTTCGGCTGGACGCTGCTGTTCATCGGCCTCTTCGAGGGCCTCCTGGGCTACTCGCTCCCCGACGACCTGCTCTCCGGCACGGGGCTGCGGTTCGTGGAGGGTGCGACGATCTCCACCCCGGTGATCGGTACGTACCTGACGTTCTTCCTCTTCGGCGACGAGTTCCCCGGCCACGAGATCATTCCACGCTTCTACGCCCTGCACATCCTGGTGCTGCCGGGGCTGATGGTCGCGCTGCTGACGGCGCATCTGATCCTGGTCTTCTACCACAAGCACACGCAGTGGGGCGGCCCGGGCAAGACCGAGAAGAACGTCGTCGGCGCGCCGTTCATGCCGGTGTACGTGGCCAAGGCCGGCGGCTTCTTCTTCCTGGTCTTCGGCGTCATCACCTTCATCGCGGCGGTGGCGACCATCAACCCCATCTGGAACGTGGGCCCGTACCGACCAGACCAAGTGTCGACGGGGGCCCAACCGGACTGGTATCTGGGCTTCGCCGAAGGCATGGTGCGCGTCATGCCCGGCTGGGAGATCAACGCCTGGGGCCACACCCTCGCACTCGGGGTGTTCATCCCCGTCGCCCTCTTCCCGCTCATGCTGGTCATCATCGGTGCGTACCCGTTCATCGAAGCGTGGATCACCGGGGACAAACGCGAGCACCACCTGCTGCAGCGGCCGCGCAACGTGCCCGTAAGGACGGCGCTCGGCACCTCCTGGCTGTCGCTGTACCTCCTGTTCCTGATCGGCGGCGGCAACGACATCTTCGCCACGCACTTCCATCTCGCGGTCAACCACGTCACCTGGGGTCTGCGGGTCGCGGTCTTCGTGGTGCCGGTGCTCACGTTCATCATCACCAAACGGATCTGCCTGGCGCTGCAGCGGCGCGACCGCGACAAGGTGCTGCACGGCCGCGAGACCGGCATGATCAAGCGGCTGCCGCACGGCGAGTACATCGAGGTGCACGAGCCGCTGTCGCCGGCGGAGCTGCACAAGCTCACCTCGCACGAGCAGCCGCAGCCGTACGAACTCGGCCCGGAGACCGACGACAACGGCGTCCGCCGGCCGCCCGTGGGCATCGCCAACAGGGTGCGCGCCAAGCTGGCGCACAGCATGTTCGGGCCGGGCACGCACATCCCGAAGCCCACCATCGAGGAGTACCGCGCGGTCGCACACGACCACGAGCACGAGGAACTGCCCGGCGGCGATTCCCGCGAGCTCGAGACCGCGGAAGAGAGCCCGGGCGGCCCCTCTTCCGGATGAGGTACGGCCCCCCGACGGCCCTCATCCGACGCTGAGGCAGGCCCCCGACCGGGTGGGGCGCGGACCCCCGACCGCGCCCCACCCAACTTCTTTGGTTAGGCTACCCTAAGCTTCATCGAGCGAGGGGTGGCGACGGGCGTTGAGCATCGAGGTGTACCGGGACTCCTGGGGCATCCCCCACATCCGCGCCGCCGACCCGCGTGAACTCGCCTACGCCCAGGGCCGCAACGCCGCCTTCGACCGCGCCTGGCAGCTGGAGACCGAGCGGCACCGCGCCGCCGGCACCGCCGCCGCGTTCCTCGGCGAGGCCGCCCGCGGCTGGGACGTGTTCGCCCGTCGCGTCCGCCTGGACGACACCGCGCGCCGCTGCTTCCGCCGGCTGGCCGAGCAGGACAAGGAGACCGCCGGCTGGCTGTCGTCGTACGTCGACGGCGTCAACGCCGGGCTCGCCGAAGGGGCCGCGCGGGCGCCGGAGTTCTCGGCCGTGCGGCTCGCGCCCGGCCGCTGGGCGCCGTGGACGCCGCTGGCCGTGTGGCTCTCCACCCACATCCTCTTCGCCGGCTTCCCCGCCAAGCTGTGGCGCCGGCTGGTCGCCGAGCGGCTGGGCCCGGACGCGGTGGAGCTGTTCGCCACCGACGGGCCGGGCACCGCGGGCAGCAACGGCTGGCTGGTGACCGGCGAGCGGACCGCCGGCGGCGGCGCGCTGCTCGCCGGGGACCCGCACCGGTTCATCGAGAACCCCGGGGTGTACCAGCAGATCCACCTGGCCTGCCCGGAGTACGACGTCGTCGGCTTCGCCGTCCCGGGCGTCCCCGGGCTGCCGCACTTCGGCCACACCGGCGGCGTCGCCTGGGCGATCACCAACGCGATGGCCGACTACCAGGACCTCTACCGCGAGCGGCTGCGCCGCCGCGCGGGGCGCGTCGAGGCGCTGGGCCCCGACGGCTGGCGCCCGGCCGCGGCGCACACCGAGACGGTCGAGGCGGCCGGCGCCGGCCCGGTCCGGGTCGAGGTGGTCGAGACCGCCCGCGGCCCGGTGATCGCGGACGGCCCGGAGCCCGGCGCGGACGGCGAGTGGGAGGCGCTGAGCCTGCGGTACCCGCCGCGGGTCTACGGGGAGCTGGGCTTCTCGGCGCTGCCCGCGCTGCTCGCGGCCCGCCGCGTCGCCGACGTGGACGCGGCGCTGGACGGCTGGGTGGAGCCGGTCAACGTGGTGCTCGCCGCCGACACCGGGGGCAGGCTGCTGCACCGCGTCGCCGGGACGGTGCCGGTGCGCGACCGGGCCAACCTGCGGGACGCCGTACCCGCGTGGGAGTCCGCGTACGAGTGGCGCGGGCGGCACGCGCCGATGCCGGCCGTGCCGGTCGCCGGCGGGCTCGCGGTGATGGCCAACGAGCGCGGCCCGGCCGGCCCGTTCGGCGCCGAGTTCGCCCCGCCGCACCGGGCGGAGCGCATCCGCGCCCTGCTGGCCGGCGGCCGGCGGTGCCGCCCCGGGGACATGGCCGC
>NZ_BAAAPF010000388.1:0-5929 GCF_039531005.1 Streptomyces synnematoformans | reverse complement strand
GGCCCGGTGCCGGCCACGCGCCGCACCGGGCCGGTGTCCGTCACCCGCGGCACCGGGCCCGTGTCGGCCACCCGCGGCACCGGGCCCGTGTCGGCCACCCGCGGCACCGGGCCGGTGTCCGTCACCCGCGGCAGCGGACCCGTGTCGCTGATCCTCGGGATCGGCCCGGTGTCGCCGCGCCGCGGCAGCGGCGGGCGCGACCGGGCGCCGGTCCCGCCCTCGCCGTCGCGCGTCTGCTTCCTGCCCTTGCCGCCCGCGCTGTGCCTGCCCACGTTGTGTGTCAGCTCCCGCCCGGGCTCGCCTCGGCGGCCCCTGTCTCGTACTCGTCCAACAGCTCGGTGAAGGCCCTGGCCACCACTTCCGGGTACTCCATCATGGCCACGTGCCCCGCCGCAGGCAGGGCCAGCAGCCGGGAGTGACGGAACGCGCCCTTCGCCCGCCGCGCCATCCGGAACGACACGAGCTGGTCGCGGCCGCCGTAGATGAGAAGCGTAGGGGCAAGCACCCGCTCGGCCAGCCGCCAGAGCGAGTGCTGCCCGCCCAGGGTGTACGCGCCGACGACCCCGCGCGCCGAGCGCTCCATGGCGTCCCAGTGGTACGGCAGCCGCATCCGTCTGGCGTACTCGCGCGCGTGCTCCGCGAAGCCCTGCGGGCTGACCCGGCTCGGGTCGCCGTAGCAGAGGCCGAGCACGGCGCGGGTGCGCTGCTCGGGAGTCCAGTCCCGGGTCAGCCGGGCGAAGAGCGTGGTGACGCCGGGCACCGCGAGCAGCGCCGTGGGCACCGCGGTGCGCTGGGGAGGCAGTTCGGGCAGCGCCGGGGAGACGAGGGTGAGGGTGCGCACCAGGTCGGGGCGGAGCGCCGCGACGCGGGTGACGATGGTGCCGCCCAGCGAGTTCCCGAAGAGGTGGACGGGGCCGCGCGCGCCGGCGTCGAGGTACCGGATGACGGCGCGGGCGTGGCCGGAGATGGAGTAGTCGCCGTCGTCGGGGGGCGGGGAGTCGCCGAAGCCGGGCAGGTCGACGGCCTCGCCGTCGACGCGGCCGGCGAGGAGGGGGCCGAGGCCCCCCCAGTTCAGCGCGGACCCGCCGAGCCCGTGCACGTACACCGCCGGCGGCAGCCCCGCGCGCGCCGCCGGGTGCTCGCGGACGGCGAGGGTCAGCCCGGACAAGGTCACCTGGCGTCGCCGGACGCCGCCCGCGGCGGCGGCGGAAGAGGGCGGCACGGTCCCGGGCGGCGTCCTCGCCGGGGAGGCCGCGTCGCCCGCCAGCGAGGGCTCTGTCGACGGCATGGGGGTAATGTTACGAGACAGTCACGCGGTGGTTCACGTGTTCGTGCGCACCGGCCGCCTCGCGGCTGAAAGCGCCCTCTCTTACGCTCGTATGGAGGACATCGACCGAAACTGCGCCCGAAGTCCACGTGACGAACCGGCGCGCGGCGGCGGCAGCATCGGCAGCACGGCGCGCAACAGCGGTGCGAGAGAGGGGAGACGACGCCATGACGGTCGACCCGCAGGATCCGGACACGTTCGACGAGCCCGCCGGCGGCGGTACGGGCCCCGCCGGCGCGAGGGACGCGTCCGCCGACCCCCCGGAGCCCGCCGACCCGGACGGCGAGGCCCCGGAGGCCGACGCCGCGGAGCAGCGCGCCGAGGTGGACCAGGGCGAGGACGACGTCCCGGCGGGCGAGCCCGGCAGCGACGAGGTGAACCCCGCGGACGCCGCGGAGCAGGCCCGCATCGTCGAACAGGGCGAGGACGAATACCGGTGACGTGCTCCGTAATGCCCCGGTTCGGGACAGGTCGGATGCGATGAAATTTCGCGCAGCGACGGAGCGCCGGACGATTACCCGCACGTACGATGGCACCTGCGGTCGGCCCGCCGGACAGGCCCGGCGTCCCGGGGGCGATCATCTGAGGAACCAGGAGGCGCAGTGACAGCCATCGAGCAGGCCGAGACGCGTCCACGCAGTACGCGGCTTCCCCGCCGCGCGCGCCGCAACCAGCTCCTCGGCGCGGCCCAGGAGGTCTTCGTCGCCCAGGGCTACCACTCCGCCGCCATGGACGACATCGCGGACCGCGCCGGCGTCAGCAAGCCGGTGCTCTACCAGCACTTCCCGGGCAAGCTGGAGCTGTACCTCGCCCTGCTCGACCAGCACTGCGACGCGCTGCTCAAGGCGGTGCGCGCGGCGCTCGCGTCCACGTCGGACAACAAGCAGCGCGTCGCCGCCACGATGGACGCGTACTTCGCCTTCGTCGAGGACGAGGGCGGCGCCTTCCGGCTGGTCTTCGAGTCCGACCTGACCAACGAGCCGGCGGTGCGCGAGCGGGTCGACAAGGTAAGCCTGGACTGCGCGCAGGCGGTCAGCGAGGTCATCGCGGAGGACACCGACCTGCCGGTGGAGCAGGCGATGCTGCTCGCGGTGGGGCTGTGCGGCATGGCGCAGATCACCGCGCGGTACTGGCTGGGCTCCGGCCAGCCCGTCCCGCGGGACGCCGCCGCCCGGCTGATCGCCTCGCTCTCCTGGCGCGGCATCGCCGGCTTCCCCCTGCACGGCGGCCCCGACCAGGCGCAGGACCAGGCTCAGGACCCGGCGTAGGCCCGTCCCGGCGGCGCGCCCACCGCGGGTTCGCGGCGGTGTTCGCTGCGGGCGTGCAGGCATCGGGCCCGCCGGGTGTGCACGCCGGGTTAGTGTGCATCCGTACATCCAACTGACCGAAAGGGATCAGGCCGTGGAGGTCAAGATCGGCGTGCAGCACGCCCCCCGAGAGATCAGCCTGGAGAGCGGGCAGCCCGCCGAAGAGATCGAGAGCGCGGTGGCGGATGCGCTCGGCGGCAAGTCGGAGGTGCTGACCCTGGTCGACGACCGCGGCCGGAAGATCCTCGTGCCCGCCGACCGCATCGCCTACGTGGAGATCGGTGCGCCCACCGCACGCAAGGTGGGATTCGGCGCGATCTGAGGCGGCTGCCACCGCTTTCCCAGCCCGTCCGGCCTCCCGGTGCCCGGCACCGGGAGGCCGTCGTTTGCCCGCGATTCCCCGCGGGTAGACCCGGAGCGTCCGATTCGCCACAGCAGGCGGGGGCCCAACGAAGGGCGGGCGCGAGATGATCCTGGCAGCGGTGTGCTCCGCGGTGATCGGCCTGGCGATTGCGCTGGCCGCGTTCTCCCGCTATCCGGACCGCTTCCGGCACCGGAACCTCACCCTGGCCACCGGCCCCGGAGCCGCCGTGCTCGGCGCCGCGATCACGTACACGGTGCTGGGCGGCGGGCACCTGCCGATCGTGCTGCCGGTCGCCGCGGCGTTCGCGGCGGCGATGCTGTCGCTGCTGGTGAAGCACCCGGAGCGGAGCCGCCCCGCGGCGGCGTACCTGGCGGGGCGCCCGGTGCGCTGAGTACCCCGGGCCGTACGGACAGGGCGGGCCTGCGCGGACCGCTTACGGACACGTACGGGCGAAGCAGGCGCCCGCGGCTTACGCCGACAGCCCCAGCGCCGCCATCCGCTTGGTGTGCGCCTCGGTGATACGCGAGAACATCCGCCCCACCTCCGCCAGGTCGAAGCCGTCGGCGACCCCGCCCACGAGCATCATCGACAGCGCGTCCCGCTCCGCGACCACGCGCTGCGCCTGGCTCAGCGCCTCCCCCATCAGCCGCCGGGCCCACAGCGCCAGCCGGCCGCCCACCCGGGGGTCGGCGGCGATGGCGCTGCGGACCTTCTCCACGGCGAACGTCGCGTGCCCGGTGTCGTCCAGCACGGCCAGCACCAGCCCGCGGGTGTCGGAGTCCAGCCGGACCGCGACCTCGCGGTAGAAGTCGCTGGCGATCGAGTCGCCGACGTACGCCTTGACCAGCCCCTCCAGCCAGTCGGACGGCGCGGTCTGGCGGTGGAACTCGTTCAGCGCGGCGGCGAACGGCTCCATGGCCCGCGGCGGGTCCTCGCCGATCTCGGCCAGCCGGTCCCGCAGCCGCTCGAAGTGGTGGAACTCGGCGGCGGCCATCGCCGCCAGCTCCGCCTTGTCCGCCACACCGGGCGCGAGCTTCGCGTCCTCCGCCAGCCGCTCGAAGGCGGCCAGCTCGCCGTAGGCGAGGGCGCCGAGCAGGTCCACGACCGCGGCCCGGTACTGCGGGTCGGCCGCGGCCTCCGCCCAGCTCTCGGCGGCCACGCCGGTCGCGGCGGCGGCGGTGGTGTTCTCCGGCTGCTCGGGAGCCTCGTCGGGAGGGGGAGTGTCCATGGAGCGGAGAATAGCGGCCCGCGCGGACCTGGGAAGAGCCTGGTCAGCCCGTGGACTATGAGACATCGCACAACACAGCTGCACGATTTTAGGTAGAGTGGTATAGCGCCCGCCGGCCACGGCGGGTCCCCCATGCCCCGGGCGTGAGTCCCCGGGCGCATGGGAAGCATGCACTGAAGGATGCCCGGTCGGTAGCCCGATCGGCTCCGCACCCCGACCGCTCTCAGCGGGGCCCGTGCGGCCTGTCCCGCCGTACGCACACCGCCGGAGGGAATTCTCGCGGCTGGAGCGCCCGAGTGACGGAAGAAGTGGTCCCGCGCCACCCCGCGCGGTACGACCCCCGTCCCCCGCCGCTCGCCGCGACCGACAGAAGAGGCAAGCATCCTGTCCACGTTTCGAGACCTGGGGATCCTCCCCGAGACTGCTGAGGCCCTGGAGGCCGTGGGAATCACCACGCCCTTCCCCATCCAGGAGATGACCCTCCCGGTCGCCCTCGCCGGCACCGACGTGATCGGCCAGGCCAAGACCGGCACCGGTAAGACGCTCGGCTTCGGCCTTCCCCTGCTGGAGAAGGTCGTCGTCCCCGCCGACGTCGAGTCCGGCCGCGCCGACCCCGGCACCCTGACGGAAGCGCCGCAGGCGCTCGTCGTCGTCCCCACCCGCGAGCTGTGCGTGCAGGTCACCAACGACCTGCTGACCGCCGGCAAGGTCCGCAACGTCCGCGTGCTGTCGATCTACGGCGGCCGGGCGTACGAGCCCCAGCTGGAGGCGCTGAAGAAGGGCGTCGACGTCGTCGTCGGCACCCCCGGCCGCCTCCTCGACCTCGCCGGGCAGCGCAAGCTGGACCTGTCGAAGATCAAGGTGCTGGTGCTCGACGAGGCCGACGAGATGCTCGACCTCGGCTTCCTGCCGGACGTCGAGAAGATCATCCAGCAGCTGCCGGCCAGGCGGCAGACGATGCTGTTCTCGGCCACCATGCCGGGACAGGTCATCGGCCTCGCCCGGCGCTACATGTCGCAGCCCACCCACATCCGCGCCACCACGCCGGACGACAGCGGCGCGACCGTCGCCGCCGTCGAGCAGCACGCCTTCCGGGCGCATTCGCTGGACAAGCCGGAGATGCTGGCGCGCATCCTGCAGGCCGAGGGCCGCGGGCTGACCATGATCTTCTGCCGTACGAAGCGGACCTGCGCGGACGTCGCCGAGCAGCTGGCCCGGCGCGGGTTCGCCGCCGGCTCGGTCCACGGGGACTTGGGCCAGGGCGCGCGCGAGCAGGCGCTGCGGGCGTTCCGCAACGGCAAGGTCGACGTGCTGGTCTGCACGGACGTCGCCGCCCGCGGCATCGACGTCACCGGCATCACGCACGTGATCAACTACCAGACGCCGGAGGACGAGAAAACGTACCTGCACCGCATCGGCCGCACCGCCCGCGCGGGCGCGTCCGGCACCGCGGTCACGCTGGTCGACTGGGACGAGATCACCCGCTGGCACCTGATCAACAAGGCGCTGGAACTCGACCTGGAGAACCCCGAGGAGACGTACTCCACCTCCCCGCACCTGTACGAGGCGCTGAGCATCCCCCAGGGCACGAAGGGCGTGCTGCCGCGCGCCGAGCGCACCCGCGCTGGGCTCGGCGCCGAGGAGCTGGAGGACCTGGGCGAGACGGGCGGCGGCGCGCGCCGCGGCGCGGGCCCGCGCCGCGG
>NZ_BAAAPF010000387.1:0-5931 GCF_039531005.1 Streptomyces synnematoformans | reverse complement strand
CCGGACGCGCCCCGCACGCCGGCCGCGCGCGGCGGCAGCTGGACCGCCACCGACCGCACCACGCAAGCCGCCGTGACCGACCCACCGCCGCGTGCGCGCACCGCCCACCGCGCGCCACGCACCGTATGGAAAGAGCCGCCCCGACATGCCCTCTCCCTCAGCCGACATCCGCCGGGAGCTGGAAAGCCTGACCACCGAAGCGTTCCGGCCCGAGCTGGCGGAGATCGACCGCCTCGCCAGCCTGGAGATCGCCAGAATCATGAACGAGGAGGACAGCGGCGTGCCGGGCGCGGTCGCCGCCCAGCTGCCGCAGATCGCCGCGGCCATCGACGCCACCGCCGAGCGGATGGCCCGCGGCGGCCGGCTGCTCTATTTGGGCGCCGGCACCGCGGGCCGGCTCGGGGTGCTGGACGCCAGCGAGTGCCCGCCGACGTTCAACACCGACCCGGCGCAGGTCGTCGGCATGATCGCCGGCGGTGACAAGGCGATCCGCACGTCCACGGAGGGCGCGGAGGACAGCAAGGAGCTGGCCGCCGCCGACCTGGAGGCCGCGGGCCTCGGCCCCGACGACACGGTCGTCGGCATCTCCGCCTCCGGCCGTACGCCGTACGCCGTCGGCGGCGTGACGTTCGCGCGCGCCCGGGGGGCGCTGACCGTCGGGCTGTCCTGCAACGCCGGTTCGGCGCTGTCCGCCGCCGCGCACCACGGCATCGAGGTCGTCGTGGGCCCCGAGCTGATCGCCGGGTCGACGCGGCTGAAGGCGGGCACGGCGCAGAAGCTCGTGCTCAACATGCTCTCGACGATCACGATGATCCGGCTGGGCAAGACGTACGGGAACCTGATGGTCGACGTGCGCGCCTCCAACGAGAAGCTGCAGGCCCGTTCGCGGCGCATCGTCGCGCTGGCGACGGGCGCGGGCGACGAGGAGGTGGAGGCCGCCCTCGCCGAGACCGGCGGGGAGGTGAAGAACGCCATCCTCACCATCCTCGGCGGCGTGGACGGCGGTACGGCCGAGCGGCTGCTCGACGCCTCGCACGGCCATCTGCGGGTGGCGCTGAAGGCCGCGACCGACGTGAGCTGACCAGAACCCCGGCAGACCCCGGCAGACCCCGGGCAGCCCCAGCCCCCCGCAGACCCCGCACACGCCCGAGGGCGGCACCCCCTTCGGGGTACCGCCCTCGGTTCGTCGGTCCGTCCGCGGACGTCCGGGCCCGGTGGCGCCCGGACCCGGCGGCCCGGATGCGGCGATCCCGGATCAGAAGTCCATGTCGCCGCCGGGCATACCGCCGCCGGCCGGGGCCTTCTCCTTCTCCGGCTTGTCGGCGACGACGGCCTCGGTGGTGAGGAACAGGCCCGCGATCGACGCCGCGTTCTGCAGCGCGGAGCGGGTCACCTTGGCCGGGTCGATGATGCCCTCGGCGATCATGTCGACGTACTCGCCGCTGGCGGCGTTGAGGCCGTTGCCCGGGGTCAGGTTGCGCACCTTCTCCACCACGACGCCGCCCTCAAGGCCGGCGTTGACCGCGATCTGCTTCAGCGGGGCCTCCAGGGCCAGCTTCACCGCGGCGGCACCGGTGGACTCGTCGCCCTGCAGCTCCAGCTTCTCGAAGACGTGGCCGGCCTGCAGCAGGGCCACGCCGCCGCCGGCGACGATGCCCTCCTCGACGGCCGCCTTCGCGTTGCGCACGGCGTCCTCGATGCGGTGCTTGCGCTCCTTCAGCTCGACCTCGGTCGCGGCGCCGGCCTTGATGACGGCCACGCCGCCGGCCAGCTTGGCGAGCCGCTCCTGCAGCTTCTCGCGGTCGTAGTCGGAGTCGCTGGCGTCGATCTCGGCGCGGATCTGGTTGACCCGGCCCTGGACCTGCTCGCTGTCGCCGGCACCGTCGACGATGGTGGTCTCGTCCTTGGTGATGACGACCTTGCGGGCGCGGCCCAGCAGGTCGAGACCGGCGTTCTCCAGCTTGAGGCCGACCTCCTCGGAGATGACCTGGCCGCCGGTGAGGATGGCGATGTCGCCGAGCATGGCCTTGCGGCGGTCGCCGAAGCCCGGGGCCTTGACGGCGACGGACTTGAAGGTGCCGCGGATCTTGTTCACCACGAGGGTGGACAGGGCCTCGCCCTCGACGTCCTCGGCGATGATCAGCAGCGGCTTGCCGGACTGCATGACCTTCTCCAGGAGCGGCAGCAGGTCCTTGACCGCGCTGATCTTGGAGTTGGCGATGAGGATGTACGGGTCCTCCAGCTCCGCCTCCATGCGCTCCATGTCGGTGGCGAAGTAGGCGGAGATGTAGCCCTTGTCGAAGCGCATGCCCTCGGTGAGCTCCAGCTCAAGACCGAAGGTCTGCGACTCCTCGACGGTGATGACGCCTTCCTTGCCGACCTTGTCCATGGCCTCGGCGATCAGCTCGCCGATCTGGGTGTCGGCGGCGGAGATGGAGGCGGTGGAGGCGATCTGCTCCTTGGTCTCCACGTCCTTGGCCTGCTCCAGCAGGGCGGCGGAGACGGCCTCGGTGGCCTTCTCGATGCCCCGCTTCAGCGCCATCGGGTTGGCGCCGGCGGCCACGTTGCGCAGGCCCTCCTTGACCAGCGCCTGGGCCAGGACGGTCGCGGTCGTCGTGCCGTCGCCGGCGACGTCGTCCGTCTTCTTCGCGACCTCCTTGACCAGCTCGGCGCCGATCTTCTCGTACGGGTCCTCGAGCTCGATCTCCTTGGCGATGGAGACACCGTCGTTCGTGATCGTGGGGGCGCCCCACTTCTTCTCAAGGACGACGTTCCGGCCCTTGGGGCCCAGGGTGACGCGGACGGCGTCGGCGAGCTGGTTCATGCCGCGCTCAAGGCCGCGCCGCGCCTCCTCGTCGAACGCGATGGTCTTGGCCATTGTGTTGAGTCCTCCCGGACAGGGGGGTGGTCTGTGTCCGGACCGCGCTGGCGCCCGCGACGGACGGTCCGCACCCGCGTGGTTCCCGCCCACCCGACGTACGGACCTCACCGAACCGGTCCCGTGCTGTCACTCTCACGTGGAGAGTGCTAACGCCAATGATTAGCACTCGCCCCCTGCGAGTGCAAGCGGGTACGGGGTTCTCACGCGCAGAGCGGAACCGGACAGCCACCGGACGGCAGACAGCAGAGGGCCCGCACCCCGGGGGGTGCGGGCCCATCGCAAGTCGTCCGTGGTCGATGCCCGGCGCTCAGCCGTTGACGCGGACCATGTCTGCCTGCGGCCCCTTCTGACCCTGCGAGATCTCGAACTCGACCCGCTGGCCTTCTTCGAGGGTGCGGTACCCGTCCATCTGAATCGCGCTGTAGTGGACGAAGACATCCGCACCACCGTCGACCGCGATGAAGCCGTACCCCTTCTCCGCGTTGAACCACTTGACGGTGCCCTGAGCCATTCCAAACTCCCCTATTGCTGGCCCTTACACAGGACCGCACTCCGCGGACCCGGGTCAGACCTCACCCCCGGATACACGCCGGGGCGTGCGCCGGAACGCGTCGACCGCGGCTGAATGTATCCGCACAGATGCCCAGTGCAACAGGTCACTCGGACGAGAATTCTGCGGACACTCGATCGGTATTTTTCCGATCAATCCATGCATTCAACGACAACTCGGGCAGGGCATAGCTGACCATCACGACAAATAACTCTCCGCAATTACCCGGAACTTGTCGCGTTCTCATAGGCATGGAGCAAGGACCACGAGGGGGGAACGCCCCAACCCTATCGCGTGCACGGACATGCGAACGGCCCCACTCCGGATCAGTGGGGCCGTGCGCGCGGCGGCGGGGTTCAGCAGCCCCCGGCGACCGCCGGGATGATCGAGACGCCGGCCCCCTCCGGGGTGGGAGTCTGCAGGCCATCGGCGAAGCGGACGTCGTCGTCGTTCACGTAGACGTTCACGAAACGGCGCAGCTTGCCTTGATCGTCAAGCACCCGCGCGGCGATCCCGCGGTGGTTCTTCTCCAGGTCTTCGATCACGTCGGCGAGGGTCGCGCCCTCGGCGCTCACCTCCGACCGGCCGTCTGTATACGTACGGAGGATGGTCGGAATTCGGACGTTCACGCTCATGATGCGAGGCCAGCCTCTCGGAAGGAGTCGAGTGTGGGACGAATGATCGCGCTCGGCCCCGTGGTGGGGGCGACCGCGTCGAGAGTCTTCAGGCCGTCGCCGGTGTTGATCGCGACGGTGGTCCCGGCCGGGTCGATCCGGCCGTCCGCGACGAGCTTCGCCAGCACGCCGAAGGTCACGCCGCCCGCCGTCTCCGCGAAGACGCCCTCGGTACGGGCCAGCAGCTTGACCGCGTCGACGACCTCGGCGTCCGTGACGTCCTCCACCGCGCCGCCCGTGCGGCGGGCGATGTCCAGGACGTACGGGCCGTCGGCCGGGTTGCCGATCGCGAGGGACTTGGCGACCGTGTCGGGCCGCACCGGACGCACCACGTCGTGGCCGTCCTTGAAGGCCCGCGAGACCGGGGAGCAGCCCGCCGCCTGGGCGCCGAAGATCTTGTACGGACGCTCCTCGACCAGCCCCGCCGCGATCAGCTCCTTCAGCCCCTTGTCGATCTTCGTGAGCTGGGAGCCGGAGGCCACCGGGATGACGATGTTGTCCGGGAGCCGCCAGCCGAGCTGCTCGCAGATCTCGTACGCGAGGGTCTTGGAGCCCTCCGCGTAGTACGGGCGGAGGTTGACGTTCGTGAAGCCCCAGCCCTCGCCGGCCGGGTCGCCGATCAGCTCGGAGCAGAAGCGGTTCACGTCGTCGTACGTGCCCTCGATGCCGACGACGTCGCCGCCGTAGACGGCCGCCATGACGACCTTCGCGTGCTCCAGGTCGTGCGGGATGAACACGCACGACCGCAGCCCCGCCCGCGCCGCGGCGGCGCCGACCGCGCCGGCCAGGTTGCCGGTGGAGGAGCAGGACAGCGTGGTGAAGCCGAAGGCGCGGGCGGCCTCGACGGCGATGGCGACGACGCGGTCCTTGAAGGAGTGCGTCGGGTTGCCTGAGTCGTCCTTGACGTGCAGCTCGCCGGTGACGCCCAGCTCGGCGGCGAGCCGGTCGGCGCGGTGCAGCCGGGTGAAACCCGGGTTGAGGTTGGGTGCGGACGCCACGTCGGCCGGGACCGGCAGCAGCGGCGCGTACCGCCAGATGCTCCGCGGGCCCGCCTCGATCCGGGCGCGCAGCCGCGCGGCGGACTCGGCGTCGCCGCCGGGAAGCTCGTACGCCGCCTCCAGCGGCCCGAAACACGTCTGGCACGCGAAGACGGGACCCAGCGGCACCCGCTCCCCGCACTCCCGGCAGGACAGCGCGACGGCGGGACCCAGATCGACGGCGCCGTCGTCGACGGCGGTGCGGGTGGCAGCTGTCTCTACAGCCATAGTGGCGAGGCCCTCTCTCCTCATCTTCCCCGCGACGCATCTCGCCGCAGGACGGAATTGGCACCATCACCGCCCGGGGCCTCGCAGCGTCGCGAGTGCCGGACGGAGGGTTGCCGGGGCTTCAACGGGCCGTTCCCTCTGCCCCTCTGGATGAGCTCTGTATGGCGCCGGGCCGACGGGGCCGTCCGGCGCTTTTGTACGACGCGCGGACCCCGACACGGGGAAGTCACGCACGCTGTTCAAGACTGTAACCGACGACCAGGACAGTTGTGAGTGCCGTCCGATACGCGAGACAGCCCTCACACCTCACAGAACCACCGGCAAGGGGAGGCCCGAAGGTGCTCGATGACGTGGAGCGGTGGCTGAAGGCGCGGTCCTGGTCCGCGGCGGACCGGCCACCGGCGCGGCTGCTCGCGGCCAAGCGGGCGCTGGGGGCGCGGGGGACGGTGAGCGTGGTGCTGCCGGCGCTGAACGAGGAAGCGACGGTCGGGGCGATCGTGGGGGCGATCCGGGCGGAGCTGATGGCGGAGGGCGGCGGCGGCTCGGGGGGCGGGTCCGGGG
>NZ_BAAAPF010000386.1:0-5954 GCF_039531005.1 Streptomyces synnematoformans | reverse complement strand
CCCGCGGCCGGGCCGGGCAGGGCAGGGCCCGCGCGGGCGCGGCCTGTGCCAGGCCGCCGGCGCCGGCGGCGGACGTCGCGGCGACTGCCAGCAGCCGGCGCCGGGAGAGCGGGGTGCGGTGGTGTGCGGCGGTGCCCATCGTTGGTGCCCCTTCGCGTGTGGGCGCGCCCCCCGATGCCTGACATCGTTGTCGCGTGCGGTCGGGACATGAGGCTGGCCGCGCTCCGGGCGGTGTCAACGGTGCCCGCGGGGCGTCCCGGTGCCTCCGGGGTGGCGCGTCCGCGCGGCGACCACTGTCCGATATGAGCATAAACTCTCGCTATGACCGAGTCCGACCCCGCCGCCGGCGGCCCCGGGCGGGTGGCGCACAGCCGGGTGCCGATGCGGGGCCGCGACCCCCGGGAGCGCGGCCGTAAGGCCACGCCGCTGGAGCTGCTCTTCGACCTGACGTTCGTCGTCGCCGTCGGCACCGCCTCGTCGTACTTCGCCGAGATGGTCGCCGGGGACCACGCCGGGCCGGCGGTGGTGGCGTTCACGCTGGCGATGTTCGCGATCACCAACGCGTGGATCAGCTACAGCTGGTTCGCGTCCGCGTTCGGCACTGACGACTGGCTCTACCGGTCGCTGACGATGCTGCAGATGATCGGAGTCGTCGTCTTCGCCCTCGGCCTGCCGGCGATGTTCCACTCGGTCGAGGAGGGCGACCACCTGGAGATCCGCGCGATGGTGATCGGGTACGTCGTGATGCGGATCGCGATGGTGGCCCAGTGGTGGCGGACCGCCCGGGAGTCACCCGCGTTCCACCGCGTGAGCACGGCGAACATCCGCTGGACCGTGATCGCGCAGGCGGGCTGGCTCGTGGTGGCGTTCACGAAGCTGTCGTTCGGGCCGGTGCTCGTCGCCTTCGCGGTGTTCGCGGTGCTGGA
Organism: Streptomyces synnematoformans; assembly: GCF_039531005.1. Taxonomy (NCBI): domain Bacteria; kingdom Bacillati; phylum Actinomycetota; class Actinomycetes; order Kitasatosporales; family Streptomycetaceae; genus Streptomyces; species Streptomyces synnematoformans. Next base: position 5,028 of record NZ_BAAAPF010000386.1, on the reverse strand, counting down.
GCTGCTGCTGCCGGTGCTCACCCAGGGCGGCGCGGGCGGGACGCCGTGGCACCCGCACCACGTCGCCGAGCGGTACGGCCTCTTCGCGATCATCACCCTCGGCGAGGGCGTGGTCGGCACCGTCGCCTCCTCGGGCGGCCTGCTCGGCGGCCCGCACGGCACGGAGTGGACGGCGAACGCCGTGGCCGTCGTCGTGGCCGGCGTCGGGCTGACCTTCGGCATGTGGTGGGTGTACTTCAGCACGCCCTTCGGCGACATCCTGGTGCACCGGCGGGCCCGCGGGTACCTCTTCGGCTACGGCCACATGCTGGTGTTCGCCGGCATCGCGGGCGCCGGCGCCGGGCTGCACGTGGCCGGCCTCTACCTGGAGCACCACGCGAAGGCGGGCGCGGTCGCCGTGGTGCTGTCCCTGGCGCTGCCCGTCGGCCTCTACCTGCTGGTCGTCTACCTGCTCCACACCCTGCTGCTGTCCGCCGGGGACCGCTTCCACCTGCTGCTGATCTCCCTGACCCTGGCGGTGCTGGGCGCGGCGGTGCTGCTGTCCGCGGCCGGCGCGCCGGTCGCGGTGTGCCTGCTGGTCGTGATGCTCGCGCCGTTCGTGACCGTCGTCGGCTACGAGACCGTCGGCCACCGGCACCAGCGCCGGATGCTGGCGGACCTCACAGCCCGCCGTTCCCCGTCGTAAGCAGGAACCTGCCCACCGCCACCAGCAGCCCGAAGAACACGGCGACGCCGATCAGCACCACCGACAGCCCGCGCGCCGTGCGCCGCGAGCGCCCCGACAGCCGCCGCGGCGAGTCGTCGGCCTGCCGGAAGCCGGCGGCCACCACGCCGGCCCCGCCGAGCAGCACGGCGGCCGCCAGCCACCACCACTCCACGTCGGTCCCCTCCCGGTCTCCCTCATCGAACGCCGTCCCCGCGTACTCCCCGCGCGCTACTCCTCGCGGCTGTGCAGCTCCAGGCCGAGCGTGCGGAACTGCTCGACGGGCCGGTGGTAGCCGCGCTCGATGTGGTGCACCCCGCGCAGCGTCGAGCCGCCGGTGGCGACCGCCGCGGCCAGCACCGCGGAGAACCCGGCGCGGATGTCCGGCATGGTGACGTCCCCGCCGCGCAGGCTGCTGACGCCGCGCACCACGGCGGAGTGCAGCGCGCCGGTGTCGTGGTAGCGGCAGGCGGGGCCGCCCAGACAGGTGTCGTACACCTCGATCTCGGCGCCCATGCCCTGCAGCGCGGAGACGTAGGCCAGCCGGTTCTCGTACACCGTCTCATGCAGCACCGACATCCCCTCGGCCTGGGTGAACAGCACCATCAGCGGCGTCTGCCAGTCGGTGGCGAACCCGGGGTGGGTGTCGGTCTGCACGGCGGCGGAGCGCAGCGTCCGCGGCGCCGACGCGGAGATCCACTCGTCGGTGATCTCGAACCGCGCGCCCATCCGCGCCAGCGTGGTGATGGGCGTGACCAGCCGGTCCTGCGGGCATCCGTGCACCCGCACCTCTCCCCCGGTGACCAGCCCGGCGACCAGGTAGGAGAACGCCTCGATGCGGTCTCCGCCCAGCCGGGTGGTGGCGCCGCCGAGCGCGTCGACGCCCTCGACGACGATGCGGCGGTCCGGGTAGAGGGAGATCCGCGCGCCCATCCGCTGCAGGAACAGGGCCAGCTCGACGATCTCCGGCTCGGTCGCGGCGTTGCGGATGACGGTGCGGCCCTCGGCCCGTACGGCGGTCAGCAGCACGGTCTCGGTGGCGCCGACGCTGGGGTACGGCAGGTCGACGCGGGTGCCGCGCAGCCGGGCGGCGCGGGCGTGGATGCCGTCCTCGGCCAGCTCCACCTCGGCGCCGAACCGGCGCAGCGCGTCCAGGTGGAAGTCCACCGGCCGGCGGCCGATCGGGTCGCCGCCGACCAGCGGCACGAACGCCTCGCCGGCCAGGTGCAGCAGCGGGCCCAGCAGCAGGATCGGGATGCGGTTGAGCCCGGTGAACGCCTTGTCCACGCTCGGGTCTGCCACCGGCCCCGGCACGACGGTGACCTCGCCGTCGACGCGCTCGACCTTCATGCCCACGTGCTCCAGCATCCGGGCGGTGATGCCGACCTCGCCGACGTCGGGCGCGTTGCGTATGGTGCTCGGCCCGGCGCCGAGCATCGCGGCCACCATGTGCTTGCTGACCGCGTTCTTCGCCCCGCGCACGGTGACGTCACCGCGCAGCGGTCCGGACGGCTCGATCTGCCACAGCTTCCCACTCACCCGTGCAGCCTACGACCGTGCCCCGCCGGCCCCCTCCCCCGGCCCCGGCTGCGCCGCCGCCCCGGCCCGGTGCCGGGGGGCCGGAGCCCGCGCGTCGGCCGGTGGCCGTACGCTCCCGGCATGACGGTCACGTACGAGTGGCGGGGCGGGTTCGGCAACGCGGAGGTCAACGCCCTGCACGCCGAGGCGTTCCGGCACCCGGTGCTGGACACCGACTGGCACGCCCGGCTGCACCGCCACAGCCTCGGCTGGGTGTGCGCCCGCGACGGCGGCGCGCTCGCCGGCTTCGTGAACGTCGCCTGGGACGGCGACGTGCACGCGTTCCTCCTGGACACCGCGGTGCCGGCGACGCGGCGGCGGGCGGGCATCGGCGCCGGGCTGGTCGCGGAGGCGGTGGCCGGGGCGCGTGCGGCCGGGTGCGCGTGGCTGCACGTCGACTTCGCCGAGGAGCTGCGCCCGTTCTACGTCGACGGCTGCGGCTTCCGGCCGACGCCCGCGGGTCTCGTCGCGCTGACCGGCTGACCTGCGCGCGCACCCAAGCGACGGCGCCGCGTCACCGCACGGCCACCGGATCGTCATCCCTCGCCGGCCGTACATGTCTCCCATGGGGGGCTTCGCACCGTTGCCCGTCCGGCGGCCGCGCCCGGAGGATGAGGCGTCGCCGAGGCTCCACGAAGCCGCCTGGGGAGGGCACATGAGGCCGAGCAGCCGGAGCAGCCGGATCCGCAGGGTGTCCGCCGTCGTCGGCGGCGCCTTCGCGCTCGTCGTCGCCGTCCCGCACGCCGCCTCGGCGGCCGCCGCCCCGCCGCCGGCGCTGCCGGCGAACGCGGACGGCCTGGAGCAGACGTTCCAGCCCGCGTACGACTACGACACCGACGGCTGCTACCCGGTCCCGGCCATCGGCGCCGACGGCACCGTCAGCCCCGGCCTCGAACCGGGCGGCGCGCTCAACGGCGGCTGCCGCGACGCCGCGGACCTCGACAACACCAACGGCTACTCCCGGGCCACGTGCAACAACGGCTGGTGCGCCGTGGTCTACGGCCTGTACTTCGAGAAGGACCAGGCGCTGCCCGGCACGGGCCTCGGCGGGCACCGGCACGACTGGGAGCACGTCGTGGTGTGGGTGCGCAACGACGCCCCGCAGCAGGCGCAGTACGTCTCGACGTCCGCCCACGGGGACTTCGACACCTACGCCCGCGACCGGATCCGGTGGGACGGCACCCACCCCAAGGTCGTCTACCACAAGGACGGCCTGGGCACCCACGCCTTCCGCCCGGCCACCGGCAACGACGAGCCGCCGGAGAACCACCACGGCGGGTGGCAGTTCCCCGACCTGGTGGGCTGGAACGGCTATCCCCCGGGGGTGCGCGACTGGCTCGCCGCGGCGGACTTCGGCAGTGCCCACTTCGGCCTGAAGGACTCCTCCTTCGTCTCCCACCTGGAGAAGGCCCTGCCCGAGGGCGTCCCGTTCGACCCCGCCGCCCCGTAGCTCACTCCTCCAGCAGCCGCAGGTCCTTCTTCTCGATCGTGGCGGTGACCAGCAGGTCGGTGATGAGGTTGTGGTTGAGCGCGTTGCCGACGGGCGGCGGGACGTCCCTCGCCATCAGCCCCTGCACCCCGTCCCGGCTGAGCTTCTGCCGCACGCCGGCGACGATGTGCGCGGCGCGCTTCTCGGTCCAGCTCCGCGCCGGCTGCAGCCGCTTCAGCTCGTACGCGACCTGGGCCCAGGTCAGCGGCTGCGGCTGCGGGTCGCCCTGCAGATAGCGCTGGGCGAGGCAGACGAGCACGAGCATCTCCTCGTCGTCCAGGTCGCGCTCCTCGCCGAGGGTCGACTCCTCCTGCACGGTCGGGCCCCCTGCCGCGCCGCCGGTGCGGGCCGCGGAGATCCGCACCTCCAGCAGGTGGTCCTGGCGGGGCGAGACGACGAACAGCGGGGTGTAGCCGGCGGGCAGGAACGCCTGGTCGCCGCCGTGCACGAGCCGGGAGTCGGGGAAGCGGATCGGCCGCTTCCCGGTGTTGGTCAGCATCCAGCGCGCGTACTGCCGCGTGAGCATCCCCTGCCGGCGGCTGACGTGCCGGTCGCCGCCGCCGACGCAGACGTGCACCTCCGGCTCGTTCCGCCCGAACACCAGGGTGAAACCGGCGTCCGGAGCCACGCTCATCCCGCCGTTCGCGCCCAGCACGAACAGCGTCTCCGGCTGCGGCGGCACGTCGCCGGGAGGCAGTCCGCGGCTGAGGCTGCCGACGTCCTTCGGCAGCAGAGTGATCTTGCTCACCATGGCGGGTACCCCCTCGTCTCCGGGTCACTGCGCCTCACGGTAACCACCCCCGCCGTGGAGGGGTCCCGGAGCCGGGAGGCTACGCGCCGGTGTCCCCGGGCGGGGCGCCGAACGCCACCTCGCCGCCGGCCTCCGCGCTGTAGGGCCCCGGCCCGCGCACGGCGGCCGGGATGCCGGGCGCGGGCGAGCGCTGGGACATGACCTGGCGGCCGTCGACGCGGACCTCGTAGGTGATCTCGCCGTGGTGCGAGAGGTCGAGGCTGTAGGCGGCGGAGCCGTTCTCCCTGGGGACCTTGACGGTCTTGCGCCAGGGCAGGGAGACGTCCTTGAGCGTCTCGGGCTTCCGGTTGACGGCGTACGTCAGCTTCTCGACGGGGCCGTCGCCGGTGAGGGCGAACTCCACCGTGACCGGCTCGGGCGGGGGCTCCGTCTCGGGCTCGGGCTCGGGCCGCCCGGACGGCGGGGTGGAGCCCCGGGCCGCCGGGCGGGCGTTCCCCTCCGCCGGCG
>NZ_BAAAPF010000385.1:0-5970 GCF_039531005.1 Streptomyces synnematoformans | reverse complement strand
GGCGGCGGCGGGCCGCGAGCACGCCGAGGCGGCGAAGGCCGCCGCCGCGGACGTCGGGGCGGCCGCGTCGGGGCGCACGCGCCCCGCAAAGTCCTCTGACGGCCGCTCAGCGGCCGCGGGGCAGCCCGCCGGGCCCGACGGCAACGGGCGCGTGCCCGACGCCGCAGCGGGGCGTGGAGCGGCCGCTGAGGCCCTCTCCGGGGACGGCGGCGGCGCGGAGGAGGCGGAGCGGTCGGTGCCGCCGCGCTTCAAGGGCGCGTTCCGCGGCGAGAAGGTGCTGATCGTCGACGACGACATCCGCAACGTCTTCGCGCTCACCAGCGTGCTGGAGCAGCACGGGCTCGCGGTGCTGTACGCGGAGAACGGCCGCGAGGGCATCGAGGTGCTGGAGCAGCACGAGGACGTGGCCGTGGTGCTGATGGACATCATGATGCCGGAGATGGACGGCTACGCCACGACCGCGGCGATCCGCCGGATGCCGCAGTTCGCCGGGCTGCCCATCATCGCGCTGACGGCGAAGGCGATGAAGGGCGACAGGGAGAAGAGTATTGAAGCGGGCGCATCGGACTATGTCACCAAACCCGTGGATACCGACCGATTGCTCACGGTCATGAACGGCTGGATGAGCGGAGAGTAGTCAAATCGCAGTGAAATCCTGTTTCTTGATGACTCAGTGTGTCCAAATGCGTGTGAGAACACGGGATTCCGGGAACCAAACTGATCGCAGGCGCGTTGTCGCAGTGTGCGCAGTGACAACTCGGTGACAGGGTGTGGCGAGTCTCGAGGTGTGGATACGATGACCGGCACGAGGGCGGCGGGCACGGTGGGCGCGTCTTCCGCGACGAGGACCGGCACACCGCCGGGGCGAGGAGGGCAGGCCATGGTGCAGAAGGCCAAGATTCTCCTGGTCGATGACCGGCCGGAGAACCTGCTGGCGCTGGAGGCCATCCTTTCCGCGCTGGATCAGCACCTGGTCCGGGCGTCGTCCGGGGAGGAGGCGCTGAAGGCGCTGCTGACCGAGGACTTCGCGGTGATCCTGCTCGACGTGCAGATGCCGGGCATGGACGGGTTCGAGACCGCGGCGCACATCAAACGCCGCGAGCGCACCCGCGACATCCCGATCATCTTCCTCACGGCCATCAACCACGGCCCGCACCACACCTTCCGCGGCTACGCCGCCGGAGCCGTCGACTACATCTCCAAGCCCTTCGACCCCTGGGTGCTCCGCGCGAAGGTGTCGGTCTTCGTCGAGCTGTACATGAAGAACCTGCAGCTGCGCGAGCAGGCCGGCCTGCTGCGGCTGCAGTTGGAGGGCGCCCAGAAGGGCAACGGCGACGGGGCCGCGCAGACCGGGCTGCTCGCCGAGCTGTCCGCCCGGCTCGCCGCCGCAGAGGAGCAGGCCGAGGCGCTGTCGAAGCAGCTGAGCGGGGCCAGCGCGGAGTCCGCCGTCGTGGCCACCGCCGCGCACCTGGAGCGGAAACTGACCGGGCTGCGCAAGGCGATTGACGCCCTGGAGCCCGGCTCCCGCCCCGACGCGGAGTAGCCCCGCCGGGCCGGGCGGCCCGGGGGTGCGGCGGATGCGCACCTGCACGTCCTACGTGTCCCGCCGGTGCGGTGCCGGTAATCTCGCCCCCATGGCCTCACGTACCTCTGGCAGCGGCAACTCCCGGCAGCGGTCCGGAGGTAGCACGGCCAAAAAGCCCGCGGCGAAGAAGGCGCCCGCCAAGAAGGCGCCGCCGAAGAAGGCCGCGGGCGGCGCCAAGAAGGCGCCGGCGAAGAAGCCCGCCCCGTCCCCCACCGCGGGTGTGCTGCACCTGCTGCGCGCGATCTGGCTCGGCCTCGCCCGCACCGTCGGCGCCCTGTTCCGCGGCATAGGGCGCGGTGCCAAGGGGCTCGACCCCGCCCACCGCAAGGACGGCCTCGCGCTGCTGCTGCTGGGCATCGCCCTGATCGTCGCGGGCGGCACCTGGTCGAACCTGCAGGGTCCCGTCGGCGAGCTGGTCGAGATCCTGGTCACCGGCGCCTTCGGCCGCCTCGACCTGCTCGTGCCGATACTGCTGGCCACCATCGCCGTACGCCTCATCCGCCACCCCGAGAAGACCGAGGCCAACGGCCGTATCGTCATCGGCCTGTCCGCCCTCGTCATCGGCGTGCTCGGGCTGGTGCACCTGGCCTGCGGCACCCCGGGGCGCGGCGAGGGCACGCAGACCATCCGGGACTCCGGCGGGTTCGTCGGCTGGGCCGTGTCCCGGCCGCTGGTCACCACCCTCGGCGACGTGCTCGCGCTGCCGCTGCTCGTGCTGCTGACCGTCTTCGGGCTGCTCGTCGTCACCGCCACCCCGGTCGCGGCGATCCCGGACCGCATCCACGCCGCCGGCGTCCGGCTCGGCCTGGCCCAGCCGCGGCCCGACCCGGCGGCGGTGGCCAAGGCGGAGGAGTTCGACGACGACTGGCGCGACGGCCTGGTCCGTTCCGACGACGACGCCGACGACGACGAGCCGCCCCGGCCGCCGCGCCGCCGCCGGACCCCCCGGGGCCCCGCCCCGGCCGTCCCCGCGCGCCGCCCGGCCGCCCGCGAGAACGCCGGCATGGACCCCATCGACCGCGCCGCCGCCGCGGCCACCGACCTCGACGGCGCCGTGCTGCACGGCGTCCCCTCCGCCCCGCTGCCCGCCGACCTCACCCACGGCGTCGCCGAGCGCACCGGGGGCGTACCCGCGGCGCGCGAGGAGGCGCAGCCGGAGCGGTCCGGCGTCCAGAACTCCGAGGGCGCGGAACCTCCGGTCCCCGACCTCACCAAGCAGACCGCGGATCCCGACCCCGCCGCCCTGCCGCCCCGCGCCGAGCAGCTCCAGCTCTCCGGCGACATCACCTACGCGCTGCCGTCCCTCGACGTCCTGCAGCGCGGCGGCCCGGGCCGCACCCGCAGCGCCGCCAACGACGCCGTCGTCGCCTCCCTCACCCAGGTCTTCACCGAGTTCAAGGTCGACGCCGCCGTCACCGGCTTCACCCGCGGCCCGACCGTCACGCGGTACGAGGTGGAGCTGGGCCCCGCCGTGAAGGTCGAGCGCATCACGGCGCTGACGAAGAACATCGCCTACGCCGTCGCCAGCCCCGACGTGCGCATCATCAGCCCCATCCCCGGCAAGTCCGCCGTCGGCATCGAGATCCCCAACAGCGACCGCGAGATGGTCAAGCTCGGCGACGTGCTGCGCTCCGCGGACGCGGCCGGCGAGGACCACCCGATGCTCGTCGGCCTCGGCAAGGACGTCGAGGGCGGCTACGTCTCGGCGAACCTCGCCAAGATGCCGCACATTCTGGTCGCCGGCGCCACCGGCTCCGGCAAGTCCTCCTGCATCAACTGCCTGATCACCTCCGTCATGGTGCGGGCCACGCCGGAGGACGTGCGGATGGTCCTGGTCGACCCCAAGCGGGTGGAGCTGACCTCGTACGAGGGCATCCCGCACCTCATCACGCCGATCATCACCAACCCCAAGCGGGCGGCGGAGGCGCTGCAGTGGGTCGTGCGCGAGATGGATCTGCGCTACGACGACCTCGCCGCCTACGGCTACCGCCACATCGACGACTTCAACGCCGCCGTCCGCTCCGGCAAGGCCACCGCGCCGCCCGGCAGCGAGCGGGAGCTGGCCCCGTACCCGTACCTGCTGGTGATCGTCGACGAGCTGGCCGACCTCATGATGGTCGCCCCGCGGGACGTCGAGGACGCGATCGTACGGATCACGCAGCTGGCCCGCGCCGCCGGCATCCACCTGGTGCTCGCCACCCAGCGCCCCAGCGTCGACGTCGTCACCGGCCTCATCAAGGCGAACGTGCCCTCCCGGCTGGCCTTCGCCACCTCCTCCCTCGCCGACAGCCGCGTCATCCTCGACCAGGCCGGCGCCGAGAAGCTGATCGGCAAGGGCGACGGGCTGTTCCTGCCGATGGGCGCGAACAAGCCCGTCCGGCTGCAGGGCGCGTTCGTCGAGGAGGACGAGGTCGCGGCGGTCGTGCAGCACTGCAAGGACCAGATGGCGCCGGTCTTCCGCGAGGACGTGGTGGTCGGCGGCGCGAAGAAGAAGGAGATCGACGAGGAGATCGGGGACGACCTCGATCTGCTCTGCCAGGCGGCCGAGCTGGTGGTCTCCACGCAGTTCGGCTCCACCTCGATGCTGCAGCGCAAGCTGCGCGTCGGGTTCGCCAAGGCGGGCCGGCTGATGGACCTGATGGAGTCGCGCGGCATCGTCGGTCCGAGTGAGGGTTCGAAGGCCAGGGACGTACTCATCAAACCGGATGAAATGGACGGAGTGCTCGCCCAGCTGCGGGGGCAGGATCACTCGTAGCGGCGACCGGGCAACCGGTTCGGCGTCTGATGCGTCACACCAATGGGCCGGTCGGGTGAACCCCGGTCGGGCAGTACGTCTATCCCGATGGCCCATTAAGTGTGCTCGACCGGTTGGCCGATCCTTTTACAACCCCCCTAGACTGAACACCCGGCAGGTGGCTCACCCCGAAAGGCGCCCACGTGTCCCTCGGCAACTCCCCCACAGGCGACCGCCCTTCCGTCGGTCGCGCACTTCAGCAGGCCCGTCTTGACGCCAAGCTGTCCGTCGAACAGGTCAGCTTGTCCACGCGTGTGCGCATCCCGATCATCCATGCCATCGAACAGGACGATTTCTCCCGCTGCGGCGGTGACGTCTACGCCCGCGGACATGTGCGAACCCTCGCGCGCGCGGTCGGCATCGAGCCCGAGGGGCTCGTCGAGCAGTTCGACGCGGAGCACGGCGGCCGGCCCGAGCCGACGCCCGCCGCGCCGATGTTCGACGCCGAGCGCATCCGCCCGGAGCCGCGCCGTCCCAACTGGACCGCCGCCATGGTCGCCGCGATCGTGGCCGTCGTCGGCTTCGTGGGGTTCACCGTCTTCAGCGGCGGCGACGAGGACGAGCCGGACGGCTCCGCGGTGGCCGGGGAGTCGCAGAAGTCCGACAAGCCGAAGGATCCCGACTCCGGCAAGGACGCCGACGAGGACGGGCAGGGCCGGAGCCCGGAGCCCTCGGAAAGCGCCGTCGCGGGCGCGCCGCCGGACAAGGTGACGCTGCGGATCGTAGCGGCGGACGGGCAGAGCTGGATCTCCGCACAGGGCGCGGACGGGCGCGAGCTGGAGGAGGACGTCCTCGCCCAGGGCGACTCCGTCACCGTGACCGACAGCGAGAAGATCTACCTCGTCCTCGGCAACGCCGGCGCCGTCGACCTCTTCGTCAACGGCAAGCAGATCTCCGAGGACTTCCAGCCCGGCGAGGTCGAGCGGCTGACGTACACGAAGGGCGATCCCGAGGCCGGCTGACCGGCCCGGCCGGGCGGCGTCGCGGGCCCGGCCTGCGGCAAGGCTCGCACGCCCGTACCCTCGTTCGCCCGTGCTTCGTACGGGCGTGCGGAAGGCGGCTGGTCGGCGGCGGTTTGCGGGCGCGGGACGAAGTAGGCTGAGCGCATGCCTGAACGCCGTACCGTCGCCCTTGTCACGCTTGGCTGCGCCCGTAACGAGGTGGACTCGGAGGAGCTGGCGGGCCGCCTGGCGGCGGACGGCTGGGACCTCGTCGCGGACGCCGCCGCCGCGGACGTCGCCGTCGTGAACACCTGCGGGTTCGTCGAAGCCGCCAAGAAGGACTCCGTCGACGCCCTGCTGGAGGCCAACGACCTCAAGGACGCGGGCCGTACGCAGGCCGTCGTCGCCGTCGGCTGCATGGCCGAGCGGTACGGCAAGGAGCTGGCCGACGCGCTTCCGGAGGCGGACGGCGTCCTCGGCTTCGACGACTACGGCGACATCTCCGCGCGGCTGCAGACGATCCTCTCCGGCGGCGGCCACGCCGCGCACACCCCGCGGGACCGGCGCAAGCTGCTGCCGATCAGCCCCGCGGAGCTGCGCGCCGCCGCCGCCCGCGGCGCGGCGGCGCTGCCCGGGCACGGCGCCGCGGG
>NZ_BAAAPF010000384.1:0-5986 GCF_039531005.1 Streptomyces synnematoformans | reverse complement strand
GCGCGGCCCCCGGGGCTCGGTGCGGCGGGCGGGCGGCGGTCCGCCCGGGGCGGGCCCGCCGACGTCGGGTGTGCGGGCCGCCGCTGCGGAGTCGTGGCGGGTCAGACCGGGGTGACGCCCAGGCGGCCCAGGCCGCCCGTGCGGCGGAGGGCCACCGAGCCGTACGGGGTGCGCAGGCGGAGCCAGTTGCCCGCGGCGAGCAGGGCCGGTCCAGCGGCGTCCGCGGCCGGCGGCAGCAGGCCGAAGACGCGGGCGGCGTGCGCGGCACGCAGCGGGAGCGGGGTCTCGCCCAGCGGGCGGCTCCAGATGTCGCCGCCGATCCGGTCCACCTCCGTGCGCGTCCGCTTCTCCTCCGGCAGCGCCTCCACCCGGGCCTTGAACTCCGCGACGGCCGCGGCCACCGCGTCGCGCAGCTCCTCCGGACGCGGCAGCCCGGGCACCGGCTGCCAGCCGCCGCCCGGCGGCAGCAGCCCGGCCCACCCGGGCCCGTTCACCGCCTGCGGCAGCGGCACCGCCAGCGCACCGTCCGCGCCCGCCGCCGCGTCGATGGCCTCCGCCAGCTCGCCCGCCGACACCGTCTCGTCCAGCTCCGCAGCCGCCGTCAGCAGCACCGTGCGGACCACGATCACTTCCAGCGCCGGCGCGTGCCCGAAGACGGCCAGCGCCGCTCCCCCGTCCCCGCCGCCGGTGCCGCCGGCGGGCGCCGCCCGCAGCCGTACCGCCGCGCCCCTGTCGTACCGCAACAGCCGCCCCAGGAACGCCGCCAGGCCCTCCGCCTGCCGCCCCTCGGCGAACACCAGCCGTCGCGTCATGCCGCCGCTGCCTCCCCCGACCCTCTGGACGGCCCCGTGGACGGCTCCAGGTACTTCTCCAGGAACGCCCGCTCGTCCGCCGTGATCCGCCGCGGCCGGCCGGCGTCGAAGTCGTAGGGGACGATGACGGTCGACGCCCGCGCGTACACTCTGCCGCCGCCGCCCGGCGCGTCCTTCACCTCGTACGCCAGCGTCGCCGCCGCCGCCCGGATCTCCGTCACCCACACCTCGATCGTCACCGGCTCGTACCGGTGCACGAGCTGCCGGCGGTAGTCGATCTCGTGCCGCGCCACGACCGAGCCGCCCGCGAAGGACGTGCCGCCGCCGGCGGCGCCCTCCCCGGGCGCCAGCCGGAACATCAGGTCGATCCTGGCCTCCTCCAGATAGCGGAGGAACTCCACGTTGTTGACGTGGCCGTAGGCGTCCATGTCCGCCCACCGCAGCGGGCAGCGATAGACGTGCCTGGCCACGTCAGCCACGGGTGAGCTTCTTGTACGTCGCGCGGTGCGGGCGGGCGGCGTCCGCGCCGAGCCGCTCGATCTTGTTCTTCTCGTACGACTCGAAGTTGCCCTCGAACCAGAACCACCTGCTGTCGCCCTCGTACGCCAGGATGTGCGTCGCGATGCGGTCCAGGAACCAGCGGTCGTGGGTGATGACCACGGCGCAGCCCGGGAACTCCAGCAGCGCGTTCTCCAGCGAGGACAGGGTCTCGACGTCGAGGTCGTTGGTCGGCTCGTCGAGCAGCAGCAGGTTGCCGCCCTGCTTGAGGGTGAGGGCGAGGTTGAGGCGGTTGCGCTCGCCGCCGGAGAGGACGCCGGCGGGCTTCTGCTGGTCCGGGCCCTTGAAGCCGAAGGCGGACACGTACGCCCGCGAAGGCATCTCGACCTGGCCGACGTTGATGTAGTCGAGGTTGTCGGAGACGACCTCCCACAGCGTCTTCTTCGCGTCGATGTTGGCGCGCGACTGGTCGACGTAGCTGACGGAGACGGTGTCGCCGACCCGGATGTTGCCGGAGTCCGGCTTCTCCTGGCCGAGGATCATCTTGAACAGGGTCGTCTTGCCGGCGCCGTTGGGGCCGATGACGCCGACGATGCCGTTGCGCGGGAGCGTGAAGGACAGGTCCTCGATGAGGAGCTTGTCGCCGAAGCCCTTGCTGAGGTTCTCGACCTCCACGACCACGTTGCCCAGGCGCGGGCCCGGCGGAATCTGGATCTCCTCGAAGTCCAGCTTGCGCATCTTCTCGGCCTCGGCCGCCATCTCCTCGTAGCGGGCGAGGCGCGCCTTGGACTTCGCCTGCCGGCCCTTGGCGTTGGAGCGGACCCACTCCAGCTCGTCCTTGAGGCGCTTCTGCCGCTTGGCGTCCTTCTGGCCCTCGACCTTGAGGCGGGTCGACTTGGTCTCCAGGTACGTGGAGTAGTTGCCCTCGTAGGGGAAGGCGCGGCCGCGGTCCAGCTCCAGGATCCAGCCGGCGACGTTGTCGAGGAAGTACCGGTCGTGGGTGATGGCGACGACGGTGCCCTCGTACTGCGCGAGGTGCTGCTCCAGCCAGGCCACGGACTCGGCGTCGAGGTGGTTGGTGGGCTCGTCGAGGAGGAGGAGGTCGGGGGCCTCCAGCAGCAGCTTGCAGAGTGCGACGCGGCGGCGCTCGCCGCCGGAGAGGTGGGTGACGGGCCAGTCGCCGGGGGGGCAGCCGAGGGCGTCCATGGCCTGCTCCAGCTGGGCGTCGAGGTCCCAGGCGTTGGCGTGGTCCAGCTCCTCCTGGAGCTTGCCCATCTCCTCCATCAGCTCGTCGGTGTAGTCGGTCGCCATCTGCTCGGCGATCTCGTTGAACCGGTCGAGCCTGCCCTTGGTGTCGGCGACGCCCTCCTGGACGTTCTCCAGGACGGTCTTCTCCTCGTTCAGCGGGGGCTCCTGCAGGAGGATCCCGACGCTGTAGCCGGGCGAGAGGAAGGCGTCGCCGTTCGACGGCTGCTCCAGGCCGGCCATGATCTTGAGCACGGTCGACTTCCCGGCGCCGTTGGGGCCCACGACACCGATCTTGGCGCCGGGCAGGAAGTTCAAGGTGACGTTGTCAAGGATGACCTTGTCACCGTGCGCCTTGCGTGCCTTGCGCATGGTGTAGATGAACTCAGCCAAGAGAAACCGTCCGGCAAATCCGAGGTGGGCAGATGCACCCATCTTGCCGCACGTCCCGCCCCGTGCGAAAACGGGCCCGGTCGCGCCCGCCGCCCGCGGCGCGCGCGGGCGCCGCACCTGCGAGGGCCCGGCATGCGCGGGCGCCGGGCACGGGCGGGCACCCGGCACGGGCGGGCGCCGGGCACGCGCAGGGGCCGGGCCCCGAAGGACCCGGCCCCTGGTGTCGTACAGACCGTCAGCCGTCAGCCGACGTCCGGCGGGCGGCGCCGCTCAGCGCGCTGGGCGCTCTCCGGCGCCGACCGGAGGGCCGTCGTCAGGCGGCGTCGGCGCTGCCGCCGCGCCGGCGGAGCAGGAAGACGGTCGCGCCGCCGACCACGACCAGGCCGATCGCCACGCCCGCGATCACCGGGGTGGCGCTGCTGCCACCGGTGTTCGCCAGGTCGCCGCCGTCGTTGTCGCCGGCGTCGTCACCACCGGCGGAGCCGCCCGCGGAGGCCGGGCTCGGCTCGCTCGGCGCCGGGGTGTCGTTGCCCGCGGTGTCGCAGTCGAGCACGCCGGTGAACTTCTCGCTGAAGCCGTCGTCACCGTTGATGGTGATCTCGTAGGCCTGGTCCTCGGCGACCTCGACCAGCACGGTCTTGGACTCGCCCGGCTCCACGGTGTGGGACTCGCCCGCCAGCTCGAAGGAGAAGGGCTGGTCGCCCTTGTTCTCGGCGGTCACGTCCACGCCGCCCTTGGCGCAGTTCTTCTCGGCGGACAGCGCCGGGATCGGGCCCTCGCTCGCCCAGGTGGCGGTGGCCTGCGCGGTGACGGTGGTGTCGCTGGAGCCGGCCAGGATCTGGGTCTGGCTCTGCGCGTGCTCACCGACGCCGGCGAAGGCGCGGCCGACGGGCACCTGGGTGGTGGCGTCGGCGGTCAGGGTCGCCGACCCGTCGGGGGTGCCGGCGGGCACGTCGAGGAAGACCTCGGTGCCGTCGGCGGCGCTCGTCAGGGCCTTGCCGTCGGCGTCGACGACCGTGACGCCGGCGCTCTCCGCCTCCGGCGACAGCGAGAGGTTGGCGGCGGCCGCGTCGGTGTTCACCGTGACCGGGCCGAGCTTCTCACCGGACTTGCCGGAGATCGCCGTCGGGCCGAGGTTCAGCGACGGAGCCGGCTCCTCGATCGCCTCGGCGCTGGCCTCCAGGTAGTCGGCCAGCTTCTCGGCCTCGGGGTCCTTGGCCTCGACGTTGACCTTGTCGGAGAAGCGCCAGATCGCGATCTGGGTGCCCGCCGCGGCGGTGTTCTCGGTCAGCTCGCCCGCACCGGCCGACTCCGCGAGCGCGGAGAGGTCGTTGACCTGCGGGTAGGAGTTCTGCAGAATCCAGTTGATCTTCCCCGCGTCGGGGTTGTTCTGCAGCGAGGAGGAGCTCCAGGGCACCTCGTGGTACTTGGCCTTCGGCTGGGTCGGGTTGCCGAAGTCGATGCAGTAGGTCTGGATGGAACCGCCCTGGTCGACGGCCATCTCGAACAGACCGGCCCCCATCTCCGTGTCACCGCCGTCCCCGTGGACGATGGCGGTGTCCTTGATGGTGAGTCCGCCCAGGGTGGCGGTGGCGCCGTTGGCCGGCGGCGCCTCCTGCGCAGCCGCGGGGCCGGCGCCGGCTATGGCACCGGCGGTGGCCAGGCCCGCGGCCAGCACGACCGCGGTGAGCCGAGCAGACCGCCGATGCGACGGCCTCCGAACAGAAGTCATGGTCGTAAATCCCCTCCGGGCGGGTTGGTCAAGGCTCGGATTGCCCCCGCCGTAAGAACGCCTTCGCTCCGGGCTCGTCGAGCCGCTCGGAATCCTATGGACTCCCTTCGTCCCGCGAACCTCAAATGCCCCATGCGGACGGGGTTTTAGAACGCAATCGTTACATCGGGCAACGAGTAATTCGGGCAGACCCCGGCGGACCGGGAGAAGTCTCCCCGCCCCGGTCGAACTGATCGTCCCGAAACCGTCACCGCCCGGCCAACGCCGAGCCCGGCCCCGGTCACGTAACCCCCTCCCCCGGGGGGCTTGCGGCGTCCGGGGCTGAAGCCCCGGACTCCGGGCCCCGGGGGGCTCGTGCTGGGGTGGGGGCGCTGGTGGGTCAGGCCGGGTTCGGGGTCAGCACCGGCTGCCGCGCTGCCGTCTCGCCCGGGTCCGGGGCTGCGCCGGGGCCCGCCCCGCTCGCCCGCGCCCCGCCGTCCGGGTCCGCCCGCCCCGGCTCCGCGAACGCCGGCCTGAGCCGCGACATCCGGCGGAACGCCGCCGTGCCCCAGCCGAGGTCGTGCCCGACGGCCGTCGCGTCGATGGTCGGGTCCGTGATCCGCACGCCCTCTTTCTCGTACTCCCTGACCCGCAGTCGGCCGCGCACCAGCAGCGGTTCGCCGATGGACACCGACGCCGCCACGTTCTCCGCGAGCTGGCGCCAGGCCCACACCGTGAAGAAGTTCGTGTACGCATCGGTCCAGCTGCCGCTCGCCTGGTCGAACCTCCGCACCGTGGCCGCCAGCCGGAAGCGCACCGCCGCCACCCCCGACTGCGTTGTGCGGTAGTCCGCGCTCGTCGCGGCGTTCCCCACCACGGTCACCATCGTCTCGTTCATCTCCACACTCCTCCCCCGTCCGGGCAGTTCACCTGCCCGCTGACCTCCATGCTGCACGCTCCCGCCGCCCCCCGCGACCCCTGTGGATAACTCCCGCCCGAGCGACGTCACAGCAGGTCAGAGCTGTGCTCCCCCGCCCGACGCCACGGCGTACTGCTCCCGCACCTCGCGGTACCGCAGCAACTCCGCCGCCATCGGCTCCAGCACCCGCGCCCGCCCGCTCGCCGCCGCCGACTCGCGCAGCCGCCGCTCCGCCTCCTCGCCGTACCGCCGCGCCGGGCCGCGGGCGGCGAACCGGCAGGCCAGGGCTAGCCCGGGACCGGCGGCGGCCGCGATCGCCACGACGGCCAGCGGCAGCGGCCACGGCCCGCCGGCGACGCCGGAGAGCGCCGCCGCCAGCCACAGCCCGGCCAGCGCCTGCACGACGTC
>NZ_BAAAPF010000383.1:0-6011 GCF_039531005.1 Streptomyces synnematoformans | reverse complement strand
GCCCGGGCCGCCGGGTCGGGCCATCCGGAGACCGCGAGCAGGCGCGCGGCGCTGTCGAGGTGCGCGGCGCAGCGGCGCCGGGCGGCGGTGCCGCGGGGGACGTGCTCACCGCGCGCCGCGCGCAGCCACGGCTCGTCCCAGTACGGCAGCCCGCCCGGGGCAGGCGGCGGGAGGGTGCGTACCCCGGCGTGCTGGACGACGTCTCCCTGGAGCGCGACGTCCAGCACCAGTCCCGCGGGCCAGTCGGCGAGCCCCGGGCCGAGCGGCAGGTGCAGCCGGTCCAGGCGGAGCCCGTCGCGGTCGTCGGCCCGCCCGGCCAGGGGCAGTCCGGCGACGACACCGCCGTGCCCGTGGTGCTCCCCGTGGTCTCCGTGACCGCCGTGGTCGTCATGACCACCGTGGTCTCCGTGGCCGCCATGGTCGTCATGACCACCGTGGCCGTCATGGTCGTCGGGGCCGCCGTGAGCGCCGTGGCCGTCGTGGTCCCGATGCCCGCCCTGGTCCGCGTGGCCGCCGGGCCCGTCGTGGTCTGCCGAGTGCTCGCCGCCGTCCCCGGGGACCGGCGCCGCCGCCGGACGGACCAGCGTGTCCAGTGCCGCTTCGACGTCGTACGCCCCGGCCACGGCGGACCGGGCCTTCGGGGAGGGGATCTGCCGCCAGAGCCCCTCCACCCACTCCTCGTCCGCCGCCCCGGCCGCCCCCACGACCACCAGCGCGCTCGCCGCCGCCGGACTCGCGGCCACGGGCCAGCCGCGCCGCCGCAGCCCCGCCTCCACCGCCAGCCGCGTCTCCGTGGCCCCCGGCAGGCAGGCGAGGAGAACGGCGGGGTGCCCCGCGCCGATCCGGAGCAGCACGTCCCTCAGGCCCACCGCAGCGCGCCCTCGCGCCGGGCGTAGGCCACGGCCGCGAGGAGGATGCCCAGGAAGAGGAACATCTCGACCACGGCCGACGTGCCCCTCTCACGGACCACGCGCACCCACGGGTACATGAACAACATCTCCATGTCGAACGCCAGGAAGATCATCGTCACGGGGTACCAGCGGACGTGGAACCGGGAGAACGCGTGCTCCTCGGGCGGCAGTCCGCCGCTGAACGGCCCTGATTCCAGCGGTCGCTGTCCGGCCCGCAGCCACGCGCCCAGCCCGTGCAGCGCCGCGAGGCCGCCGATCACGACGCCGAGCAGCACCGGCACCGGCTCCCATGCCGCCATGGCGAGCATCATGCCCGACACCCCTCGTCACGGCCAGACGCCACGACCGACAACGGAGGAAGCGGCTCCGCCGCCGCGGTCACAGCAGGCGGCGGATCTCTCCCCGGACCCGGTAGAAGCCGCCGGCCGCCGCGTGCAGGGAGTCCACGACGTAGCGGGCGCCCGGCTGCCGTATCGCCCGCGGGAACTGGACGTTCCACGACGGTTCGTACCCCTCGGTCAGCACGTGCACCCGGGCGCGGCCGCCTTCCTGGACGCACTCCACGACGACCGCTCCGGCGGGGGCGTGGGCGACGCTCTCCACCGCGCTCACGGCCGTGGCCGGCGCGTACGTCGGCAGGGCCGCGTCGAGCTTGACGTCCCGCGCCACCGGCACCGTGCCCTGCTGCGCCGCGGCGATGGCGGCCTCGCTCGCGTCCACGCAGACCAGCGAGCCGTCGGTGGTCACCAGGTACAGCCGTTCTTCGCGGTACTGCATCGACAGCGCCGAGCCGCCGCCCGTGCCCAGCTTCCACAGCCGGGCGCCGTCGCGGTCGAAGCAGTAGACGGACGACTGGGCGTCACCCGCGAAGACGAACCGCCCGCCGGGCGAGGTGGCGCACGAGTACACCGCGCTGTCGCAGGCGTACGTGGCCTCGATCGTGCCGGTGGCCTTCGAGAGCCGCTGGGTCACACGGTGCGCGGTGCCCGCGTACACGGCGTCGTCCTCCTGCCAGCCGAACAGGACGCCGCCCCGCGTGGCCGTGTGCCACAGCTCGCCGCTGCCGTCGGGCGCGTACGCGGTGACGCCGCGGTGGTGGCCGTGGTAGACGGCCCGCTCGTCGGCGCGGACCAGCCAGGCGTGCTCGCCCCGGCTGCGGCGGGCCCACTGGTACTCGTCCTCGTGGTCGATGACCGTGAGCAGACCGGCGCGGTCCGAGACGCTCAGCACGCCCTCGTGGATGTCGAGCCAGAAGATGTCGACGTCGGCCGCGATGTCGTACGCGGCGAACGGCAGCTTCGAGGACAGGTCGTAGACCCGGCCGTCGTCGCAGCCCGCGTAGATCCAGAAGTCGTCGGCGACCAGGCACTTCACGCCGTCCGGCAGGCCGAACCGGGCGAGGATCCCGCCGTCGTGGTCCAGGGTGTAGACGTCGCCGGCCTGGTTGCCCACCCAGCAGCGGTCGTCGTCGACGTGGATGCCGGACGCCGAGGAGCCGGTGCGGAACCGCCACAGCACCGGGGCCACGCGGCGCGCGGTGGACGGGGCCGACGCCACGGAACGCCGGGTCACCGCACGGGGGGCGCGCTGGCCCGGCACGGCCGGGGCGTACCCCTTGCGGACCTTCTCCCCCACCTTCTTCGCCGCGGCCGCCTGCGCCTTCTCCGCCGTGGGAAACGTCGTCGTCTGCGTCTGCCCGGCGGCGCCGATCCGCCCGTAACGCACCGTCACCACTAAGCCGTCGACGCTCACTTCGTAGAACTTGTGCGCCCCGCCGCCCTCCTGTGACAGCTCCAGATACGTGGTCGACACCGTGGACCCGGCAGGCATGGCAGACCCCTCCCCGACATGGGCCCGCCGCCTCCTGGTAGGCCCGACGACTCCACATGCTAGGAGCCGCCACTGACATCCCGGTCCCGCCTCCGGCCGGGAGGCGCCGGCCGCCCGGTTTCTCCCCGCCCCGAACGGGAAACCGTGCATTATGGTGCAAATCGGATACACGATGATGACCGAGCAGGCCGGCCCCGGAGACCTGGTCGAGCACGTGGTCGGCGCCGAGGAGGCGCGCTTCGACTTCTCGGTCACCTCCGACCACTACTTCCCGTGGCTGCGCTCGCAGGGCCACAGCCCGTACGCCTGGTCCGTCCTCGGCGCCGCCGCGTACGCGACGTCACGCATCCCCCTCATGACGTACGTGACCTGCCCCCTCATGCGCTACCACCCCGCGGTCGTGGCGCAGAAGGCCGCGACGGTCCAGCTCCTCGCACAGGGCCGCTTCCGGCTCGGGCTGGGGGCCGGCGAGAACCTGAACGAGCACGTCGTCGGGCGCGGCTGGCCCGGCGCCGACGTCCGGCACGAGATGCTGGAGGAGGCCGTCGGCATCATCCGCGACCTCTTCGGCGGCCGTCACGTCACCCGGCACGGCAGGCACTTCTCCGTCGACTCGGCGCGGCTGTGGGACGTGCCGGACCGGCCGCCGCCGATCGGCATCGCGGTCTCGGGCGAGCAGTCCTGCGCGCTGGCCGGCCGGCTGGCCGACCTCGTCATCGCCACGGAGCCCAAGGCCGGGCTGCTGGAGTCCTTCGACCGGCACGGCGGCGCGGGCAAGCCGCGCGTCGGGCAGCTGCCGGTCAGCTACGACCCGGACCGGGAGGCGGCGGTCGCGCGCGCACACGACCAGTTCCGCTGGTTCGGCAGCGGCTGGAAGGTGAACGCGGAACTCCCCCACCCGGACTCCTTCGCCGCCGCCACCCGGTTCGTCACCCCCGGCGACGTCGCCGCGTCGATCCCGTGCGGCGCCGACCCGGCCGCCTTCGTGGAAGCCGTCCGCCCCTTCGCGGACGCCGGCTTCACCGAGGTGGCGCTCGTCCAGATCGGCGGCGGGACGCAGCCGGCCTTCCTGCGGTGGGCGTCGCAGACGCTCCTGCCGGCGCTCCGCAAGGAGTTCGGCTGAGGACCGCCCCGGCGCGGGTGTGCGGGCCGGCTGCATGACGCCGGTGCTTCCGCGGTACCCGGCAGGTGCGGCCGCGGGTCCGCGCGGCCGGTCCCGAGACCAGGAGCGTCCGTCGTGATGTCGTGGTTCCTCCTCGTGGCGACGGCCGGGTACCTCGCCTGCATTCCGCTTGCCGCCCGGCTGTTCTACGGGATCCAGCGCCGGCAGATCATCTCTCTGGAAGGCGGCGAGCACAGCGATCCGGTCGGGTACTTCGAGACCCACGACCGGCCCGGCGTGGCCGCCGCGGCCGTCGCCGCCGGGCTGCTCTGGCCGCTGACGGTCCCGGTGTACGCCGTCGGCCGGCTGGTGGTCGTCGCGGTCACCGCACGGCCGCGGCGCAGCTCGTACGAGCGCAGGCTGCACTCCCGGCAGGTACACGAGCGCATCCTCGAACTTGAGGAAGGGCTCGGCATCCCGGCCGACGACCCGGACCGGGACCGGACCCGCCTGTGACGGCCCCGCCCCCGTGCGCACGTGCGACGGGCGCCTTCCCGCGTCAGAGGCTCGGCACGGACCCCTCGTCGGCCAGGACGCGTACCGTGCGCAGCCCGCTGTCGGCGGCGTCCGGGACGTACATGCCCGCGCGGACCCCGGCGGCCAGGTAGTCCAGCACCGGGCGGGTCAGCCGCTCGCCGGGCAGGGCGACGGGGATCCCCGGCGGGTAGGGCGTGAGCATCTCGGCCGCCACCCGCCCCGCGGCCTCGCCGACGGGCACGTCCGCCACGGCGCCGAAGTAGGCGTCGCGCGGCAGGCAGGTCTGCTCCAGCCGCAGCCGGGCCGCGGACGGCACGTCGACCCGGGCCGGCGGGCGGAGGTCCGCGGCGTGCGCGGCGAGGTCCCGCAGCGCCTCCAGCAGGGCGGCGGTGGTCCACTCGTCGTCGGCGTGGGTGAGCTGGGTGCTGATGCGGCGGTGGTCGGCCAGGTGGGCGTTGAGGCGGTGGTGGCGGCGCAGCCAGTCGGCCGCGGCGTAGCCGGAGACGCCGAGGTCCGTCAGGTCGATGACGACGGGCAGCGGGTCGAGGCCGGCGGCGCGCCCGGGGCCGGTGTACTCCGCCCGGCCGTCCACGTGCAGGCCGGGGATCTCCTCGATCCGCGCGCGCACGGTCCCGGCCAGGTCCAGCGCGCGGTCGAGCAGCCGGGGCCCGCGCAGGGCCATCTGGCGGCGCCAGCCGTCGAGGCCGGCGTAGATGAGGACCGACGGGCTGGTGGTGCCCAGCAGGTCGGCGCGGGACTCCAGCACCGCCGGGTCGATGCGGTCCCCGCGGAGATGGAACACCGAGCCCTGCTCCAGACCGCTGCCCATCTTGTGGATGCTCGTGACGCACACGTCCGCGCCGGCGTCCATCGCCCAGGTCGGCAGCCGGTCGGAGAACGGCAGGTGGGCGCCCCACGCCTCGTCCACCAGCAGCGGCCGTCCGCGCCGGTGGCAGACCTCGGCCAGCGCGGGCAGGTCCGCGCACGAGCCGTACGGGGTCGGGCTGGTCACCAGCGCGCCGCGGGCGTCGGGGTGTGCGGCGAAGGCCCGCTCGTACGCGGCCGGGGACGGGGGGTGCGCGAGGTGCCGCTCGTCGTCGAAGCACGGCTCGACCCACACCGGGCGGAGCCCGGAGAGGATGAGCCCGGAGACCACGGACTTGTGCGCGTCCCGGCCCACGAGCAGTTCGTCGTACGGGCCGGCCACCGCCAGCATCGCCGCCTTCACCGACAGCGAGCTGCCGCAGGTGGAGAAGAACGTGCGCTCGGCCCGTACGGCGTCGGCCATCAGCCGCTCGGCCTCCCGCACCACCCCGCCCGAGGCCCGCCGGTCGTCCAGCCCGCTCATCGCGAGCACGTCCGAGGCGAACACCGCCTCCCCCAGGACCTCGCGGACCGCGGGGTCGGCGCCGCGGGCCTGCTTGTGCCCGGGCGGGGTGAACGGGAGCTGGCCTTCCCGGCGGTAGCGGCCGAGGGCTTCGAGAACGGGCGCGCACGAGTGGTCCATGCCCGAAGTCCTATCCGGTGGCCGGGTACGGGGCGGCGCACCGCCACGCCGCGGCGGGCCCCGCACCGCCGCCCGCCTTCACCCGTCCGGCCGGGCCCGGCGGTTCCGCCGCGGCGCGCCGCCG
>NZ_BAAAPF010000382.1:0-6071 GCF_039531005.1 Streptomyces synnematoformans | reverse complement strand
GCGCCCCGCAGCACCTCCCGCCGCCCCACCCGGCCGCCGCGCAGCCCCCGCACCAGACACACCAGACCCACCAGCCGCAGCCCCCGCACCAGGGCCACGCGCCTTCGCTCCCGGAGCCGCCGTACGACACGTACGGCCGCCCGGCCGCCGCGGACGACCACCTGCCCACCACCGCCCCGACGTACCCCGAGTACGCCCAGCCGCGCCCGGCGCCGGCCGCGTGGCCCCGCGCCGACCACCACCCGGGCCCGCCCGGCCCACAGCCGGACGGCGTCGGCGGCGGGGACGGCGGGGACTTCTACGGGGCCCACGACCACCTCGCCGCGCAGCGGCCCGCCCACGACAGGTACGCCCACCCCGGGAACCACGGCGGCGGGCACACGGGCGGGCACACCGGCGGGCACCCCGGCGGCGCCGGCCCCTCCGGCGCCCCGATCCCGCCGCTCGTCCAGGCCATGGGCAACGTCGAGCTGCCCGCGCCCAGCGGCGCGCCCGGCCCGCTGGCCGCCCAGCCCGCCCCCGCCACCGGTCCCGGCGAGCCGACGGCGCGGCTGAACCCGAAGTACCTCTTCGACACCTTCGTCATCGGCGCCTCGAACCGCTTCGCGCACGCCGCCGCGGTCGCCGTCGCCGAGGCTCCGGCCAAGGCGTACAACCCGCTGTTCATCTACGGCGAGTCCGGGCTGGGCAAGACGCACCTGCTGCACGCCATCGGCCACTACGCCCGCAGCCTCTACCCCGGCACCCGGGTGCGCTACGTGAGCTCCGAGGAGTTCACCAACGAGTTCATCAACTCCATCCGCGACGGCAAGGCGGACACGTTCCGCAAGCGCTACCGCGACATGGACATCCTCCTGGTCGACGACGTCCAGTTCCTGGCGAGCAAGGAGTCGACGCAGGAGGAGTTCTTCCACACCTTCAACACGCTGCACAACGCCAACAAGCAGATCGTGCTCTCCAGCGACCGGCCGCCCAAGCAGCTGATCACCTTGGAGGACCGGCTCCGCAACCGCTTCGAGTGGGGCCTGATCACCGACGTGCAGCCGCCGGAGCTGGAGACCCGGATCGCGATCCTGCGCAAGAAGGCGGTCCAGGAGCAGCTGAACGCGCCGCCCGAAGTGCTGGAGTTCATCGCCTCCCGGATCTCCCGCAACATCCGCGAGCTGGAAGGCGCCCTGATCCGGGTCACGGCCTTCGCCTCGCTCAACCGGCAGCCGGTCGACCTCGGCCTCACCGAGATCGTGCTGAAGGACCTCATCCCCGGCGGCGAGGACGCGGCCCCGGAGATCACGGCGGCCGCGATCATGGCCGCCACCGCCGACTACTTCGGGCTGACGGTGGAGGACCTCTGCGGCTCCTCCCGCAGCCGTGTGCTGGTCACCGCGCGCCAGATCGCCATGTACCTGTGCCGGGAGCTGACGGACCTCTCCCTGCCGAAGATCGGCGCCCAGTTCGGCAACCGGGACCACACCACCGTCATGCACGCGGACCGCAAGATCCGGGCGCTGATGGCCGAGCGGCGCTCGATCTACAACCAGGTCACCGAGCTGACCAACCGCATCAAGAACAGCTGAACGGCTGACCGGGCCCGCGCGGCCACCGCCGGCTTTCCCCCTCCCGCCCTCCCCCCGACGCGCCCGCCGTCCCCGCGGCTCTCCCGCTCCGTGCCGCCGCCCGCGCACGCCTCCCGCCGGGCGCCGGCGGGCCGGATCACGCCCGCGCGGCCGTCCCCGGCCGGCACACCCGAACAGCCGAGCCCTCACTCGCTGTTCGATTCCCGACCCTGACCAGGTACTTCTCCACAACTCGGCGCTCTTTCGGCCGTCCACACCCTGGGGACCGGCGAGTTACCCACCGGTGGGTGTGGAGGCGATCTGGACAACTCGGGTCTGCCCAGCTCACCGGGGTGTGGATTTGTGGGCGGCGTTCGCCCACAGGCTGTGGACGCCGCTTGGCGCCGAGAACGCCGTCGAGCGCTGTCCACCGTCGAAGACCACTCACCCACAGAAAACACCGCTCTGTACACAGCCTGTCCACAATGTTGTCCACTGTTCGGCAACGCAACGCGCCTCTTCACCGGACCGAGTGAAAGCCGTCACACCGAGGGGCAGGATTGGCTGTGGGGAAACCCGGGTATCTCTGGGGACAGACCTGTGGCTAAGTGGCCCCTGCCTGTGAACGGCCTGTGCACAGCCGGGCGCCGTCCACAGGAACCACGGGTTATCCACTTCTCGTCCCCAACCCGCCTGTGGGCAAAATTCGCGGGCTGACCTGCGTGGACGAGCTTTTCCACCGTTTCCACAAGCCCTACTACTACCTCTACACGTATCTAGCTCGGAATCCGCTTCGAAGCGGGTGCTGTGCACAACTCGGGCCGACCGCCTCCCGGGCCCGCCGCGACGAGTTGACCCCGACCCGCCCCCTGTGTCGGTGCCGTGCGTCAGACTGGTCCCCCACACCAACCGAGTCGGCAAGGGCCGAGAGCACCAGGAGGCGGTCTCCGTGAAGATCCGGGTGGAGCGCGACGTACTCGCGGAGGCAGTGGCGTGGGCAGCGCGCAGCCTCCCGGCCCGGCCGCCCGCGCCGGTCCTCGCCGGACTGCTGCTGAAGGCCGATGCCGCGGACGGCGGGACGCTCAGCCTCTCCGGCTTCGACTACGAGGTCTCCGCCCGCGTCTCCGTGGCGGCGGACGTGGAGGAGGACGGCGCGGTGCTGGTCTCCGGCCGGCTGCTCGCCGACATCTCCCGCGCGCTTCCCAACCGGCCGGTGGAGATCTCCACGGACGGCGTCCGGGTCACCGTGGTCTGCGGTTCCTCGCGGTTCACCCTCCACACCCTGCCTGTGGAGGAGTATCCGGCGCTGCCGGAGATGCCGACCGCGACCGGCACGGTCTCCGGCGAGGTCTTCGCCTCCGCCGTCGCGCAGGTCGCCATCGCCGCCGGCCGGGACGACACCCTGCCGGTGCTCACGGGCGTGCGGATCGAGATCGAGGGCGACACGGTCACGCTGGCGTCGACGGACCGGTACCGCTTCGCGGTCCGCGAGTTCCTGTGGAAGCCGGAGACCGCCGACGCCTCGTCGGTGGCGCTCGTCCCCGCCAAGACCCTCCTGGACACGGCCAAGTCGCTGACCAGCGGTGACGTCGTGACGCTCGCGCTGTCGGGCGCCGGTGCCGGCGAGGGCCTGATCGGCTTCGAGGGCGCCGGGCGGCGGACGACGACGCGGCTGATCGAGGGCGACCTGCCGAAGTACCGCACGCTGTTCCCCACCGAGTTCAACTCGGTGGCGGTCATCGAGACCGCGCCGTTCGTCGAGGCCGTCAAGCGCGTGGCGCTGGTGGCCGAGCGGAACACGCCGGTACGGCTGAGCTTCGAGCAGGGCGTGCTGACCCTGGAGGCCGGGTCCAGCGACGACGCACAGGCTGTGGAAAGGGTCGACGCCCAGCTCGACGGCGACGACATCTCGATCGCCTTCAACCCCGTGTTCCTGCTCGACGGGCTGAGCGCCATCGACTCGCCCGCGGCCCAGCTGTCGTTCACGACGTCGACGAAGCCCGCGCTGCTCAGCGGCAAGCCGGCGCTCGACGCCGAGGCGGACGAGGCGTACAAGTACCTGATCATGCCCGTACGGCTGAGCGGCTGAGCGGCCGCGAACGCGTCCGGCGTAGGCTCGGAGCGGATATGACGCACAGCTGGACGAAGGGGCAGTGATGGAGCTCGGTCTTGTGGGTCTCGGCCGGATGGGCGGGAACATGCGCGAGCGCATCCGGCGCGCGGGCCACACCGTCGTGGGGTACGACCGCAACCCGGACGTCGCCGATGTCCACAGCCTGCAGGCACTTGTGGACGCGCTGCCCGCCCCGCGCGTGGTGTGGGTGATGGTGCCCGCCGGCGCGGCCACCCAGTCGACCGTCGACGAGCTGGCGGAGCTGCTCGAACCCGGCGACGTCCTCGTGGACGGCGGCAACTCGCGCTGGACGGACGACGAGAAGCACGCCGCGGAGCTGGGTGCGAAGGGCATCGGCTTCGTCGACTGCGGCGTCTCCGGCGGTGTGTGGGGCCTGGAGAACGGCTACGCGCTGATGTACGGCGGGGACGCCGGGCACGTGGCCCGGGTGCAGCCGGTGTTCGACGCGCTGAAGCCGGAGGGCGAGTACGGCGCCGTGCACGCCGGCAAGGTCGGCGCGGGGCACTTCGCGAAGATGGTCCACAACGGCATCGAGTACGCGATGATGCAGGCCTTCGCCGAGGGCTGGGAACTGCTGGAGGCCGCGGACTCGGTCACCGACGTGCGCGAGGTGTTCCGCTCCTGGCAGGAGGGCACCGTGATCCGCTCCTGGCTGCTGGATCTGGCGGTCCGGGCGCTCGACGACGACGAGCACCTGGACAAGCTCCGCGGGTACGCGGAGGACTCCGGTGAGGGCCGGTGGACGGTGGAGGCGGCGATCGACCACGCGGTGCCGCTGCCGGCGATCACGGCGTCGCTGTTCTCCCGGTTCGCGTCGCGCCAGGACGACTCGCCGCAGATGAAGATGATCGCCGCGCTGCGGAACCAGTTCGGCGGCCACGCGGTCAAGGAGGAGAAGTAGCCTGCCGGGCGGCCGGCGGCAGCGCCGGCCGGGTGTGCGCAGGCTCCAGGTGCCGGGGGAGGTCGGCGTCGGGTCATGTACGTGTCTCATCTCTCGCTGGCCGACTTCCGTTCGTATGAGCGGGCGGAGGTCCCCCTCGATCCGGGGGTGACGGCCTTCGTCGGACCGAACGGCCAGGGCAAGACGAACCTGGTCGAGGCGGTCGGCTACCTCGCCACGCTGGGCAGCCACCGGGTTTCCTCGGACGCGCCGCTGGTGCGCATGGGGGCGGCGCGCGCGGTGGTACGGGCCGCGGTGACGCAGGACGGCCGGCAGCAGCTGGTGGAGCTGGAGCTGAACCCGGGCAAGGCGAACCGGGCGCGGCTGAACCGTTCGTCGCAGGTACGCCCGCGCGACGTGCTGGGCGTGCTGCGCTCCGTGCTGTTCGCGCCGGAGGACCTGGCGCTGGTCAAGGGCGATCCGGACCAGCGGCGCCGCTTCCTCGACGAGCTGATCACGGCGCGGGCGCCGCGGCTCGCGGGGGTCCGCGGCGACTACGACCGGGTGCTCAAGCAGCGCAACACCCTGCTGAAGACGGCGGCGATGGCGCGGCGGCACGGCGGGC
Source organism: Streptomyces synnematoformans (assembly GCF_039531005.1). Classification (NCBI taxonomy): domain Bacteria; kingdom Bacillati; phylum Actinomycetota; class Actinomycetes; order Kitasatosporales; family Streptomycetaceae; genus Streptomyces; species Streptomyces synnematoformans. The sequence goes on along the minus strand of NZ_BAAAPF010000382.1, from coordinate 879 downwards.
GGCAGGGGGCACCGCCCGGACGGAGTTCGGGGGCGGATCTGTCGACGCTGGACGTGTGGGACCAGCATCTGGCGCGGGCCGGGGCTGAGCTGCTGGCGCAGCGGCTGGAGCTGATCGCGGTGTTGCAGCCGCTGGTGGACAAGGCGTACGAGCAGCTGGCGCCGGGCGGCGGCCCGGCGGCCTTCGAGTACCGGTCGCCGGCCGGCGGGCGGTTCGCGGAGGCGCGTACGCGCGAGGAGTTCGCGGGGCTGCTGCTGGCAGCGATGGCGGACGCGCGCAAGCAGGAGATCGAGCGCGGCGTGACGCTGGTCGGCCCGCACCGCGACGACCTGGTGCTGAAGCTGGGCGAGCTGCCGGCCAAGGGCTACGCGTCGCACGGGGAGTCGTGGTCGTTCGCGCTGGCGCTGCGCCTCGCGTCGTACGACCTGCTGCGCGGCGAGGGCGGCGGGGAGCCGGTGCTGGTGCTGGACGACGTGTTCGCGGAGCTGGACGTGCGGCGGCGGGAGCGGCTGGCGGAGCTGGTGGCGCCCGGCGAGCAGGTGCTGGTGACGGCGGCGGTGGCCGAGGACGTGCCGGGGGCGCTGGCGGGGACGCGGTTCACGGTGGCCGACGGGCGGGTGGAGCGGACATGAGCGCGGAGCCGGTACGGCCCGAAGGCGCCGAGCGCCCCGACCCCCCGGCGGACCCCGCCGGCCCCGAACCCGCCGCCCAGGGGCCCGCCGCCTCCGGGTCCTCCGCCTCGGGGCCTTCCGCCTCGGGGCCTTCCGCCCCCGGATCGGCCGCCCCCGAGCCCTCCGGCATCGACCTGGCGCGCGTCGCCCTGCGGGCGGCGCGCGCGGAGGCCCGCGCGCGGGGTGACGCCGCCCAGCAGCGCCGGCA
>NZ_BAAAPF010000381.1:0-6095 GCF_039531005.1 Streptomyces synnematoformans | reverse complement strand
CGGGCCATCGCCCCGCGGGCGCCCGCCGCCGCGGTCGGCGCCGAGGGTGAGGCCGTCGTACGAGCCCGCCGGGCCCTCCTCGGCCGCGAACCCGTCGTCCTCCGGCACCCCGGCGACGGCGTCCGCGCCGCCCCCGCGCTCCCGGCTCGTGGCCACCGCCCGCAGCCGGTCCACCGCGCCGTCCATCGCGAACTGGGCCGCGCCCAGCCCCTCCACGACGTAACCGCGGCGGGCCTGGCCCGTCTCCTCGAACGCCGACAGCACCCGGTACGCCGCGGAGAAGCCGCCCTCCACGCCTTCCGCCGCCACCGCGCCGCGCGTGACCACGCCGTGCCGGTCCAGCAGCGTGCGGGCCAGGGCGTGGGCGCGGTGCGTGGCGTCCGGTTCGCGCCCGGGCAGCAGGGACCAGCGGCCGGAGACGGTCGGCGGGCCGTTCCGGGACGCGGTGCGGGCGGCGCCCGCGACCGCCAGGCTGCCGTAGCGCCCGCGCGGCGCGGGCCGCTTCGCACGGTGCGCGGTCGCGCCCGCGGTGCGGCCCGAGCCGAGCAGGGCCCGTAGCGGGCCGAGGGTGTCGTTCGTCAGCCGCCCGGACCAGGCCAGGTCCCAGACGGCGTCGGCGAGCTGCGCGTCGGTGACGTCCGGGTGGGCGGCGCGGACCTGCTCGGCGATCTGCCGGAAGAAGAGCCCGTAGCCGCCGGTCAGGGCGGTCAGCACGGCCTGGTGCAGGGGGGTGGCCTCCAGCGGGTGCGGCTCGTGCAGCAGCAGCGGCGCGGAGTCCGCGGGATACAGGGAGATCCAGCCGTCCTTGCCGGGCAGCGCGCCGGCGCCGGCCCAGATCACCTCGCCCGAGTTCGTCAGCTCGTCGAGCATCGTCGGTACGTACCCCGCGACCCGCGCCGGCAGCACCAGCTTCTCCAGCGCCGACGCCGGCACCGGCGCGCCCTGCAACTGCTCCACCGCCCGGAGGAGGCCGTCGGTGCCGCGCAGGCTGTGGGTGCCCAGGTGCTGCCACCGCGGGAGGAACGCCGCGAGGGCGGCCGGGGCGACGGGCTCCAGCTCCTCGCGCAGCGCGGCCAGCGACCGGCGCCGCAGCCGCCGCAGCACCGCCGCGTCGCACCACTCCTGACCGATGCCGGCCGGATGGAACTCGCCCTGCACCGTCCGCCCCGCCGCCGCGAGGCGCTGCAGCGCGCCGTCGGTGACCGCCGCGCCCAGGCCGAAGCGGGCCGCGGCCTGCCCGGAGGTGAACGGCCCGTGCGTACGGGCGAAGCGCGCCAGCAGGTCGCCCAGCGGGTCGGCCACCGGCTCCGTGAACGCCTCCGGCACGCCCACCGGCAGCGCCGTCCCCAGCGCGTCCCGCAGCCGGCCGGCGTCCTCGACGGCTGCCCAGTGCGGCTCCCCCGCGAGCCGCACCCGGATCGCCCGGCGGGCGCGCTCCAGCTCGCGCGGCCACGCCGGCTCCGCGCCGCGCTCCGCCAGCTCCCCGTCCGTCAGCGGCCCGAGCACGCGCAGCGCGTCCGCGACGCCCTCGGCGTCCTTGATCCGCCGGTCGTCCGTGCGCCACTGCAGCTCGCGCTCCAGCTCCGTCAGCACCTCGACGTCCAGCAGCTCGCGCAGCTCCGCCTGCCCCAGCAGCTCGGCGAGCAGCCGGGAGTCCAGCGACAGGGCCGCCGCCCGGCGCTCGGCCAGCGGCGAGTCGCCCTCGTAGAGGAACTGCGCCACGTAGCCGAAGAGCAGCGAGCGGGCGAACGGCGACGGCTCCTGCGTCGTCACCTCCACCAGCCGCACCCGGCGGTTCTCGACGTCGCCCATCAGCTCCGTCAGCCCCGGGACGTCGAAGACGTCCTGCAGGCACTCGCGCACGGCCTCCAGCACGATGGGGAACGAGCCGAACTCGCTGGCCACCTGGAGCAGCTGGGAGGCGCGCTGGCGCTGCTGCCACAGCGGCGTCCGCTTGCGCGGGTCGCGGCGGGGCAGCAGCAGCGCGCGGGCGGCGCACTCGCGGAACCGGGAGGCGAAGAGCGCCGAGCCGCCCACCTGGTCGGTGACGACCTGCTCGACCTCGCCCTTGTCGAAGACGACGTCGGCCGCGCCGACCGGCGACTGCCCGTCGTCCCCGGCCGCGTCCGCCACCCCGCCGCCGGCGGCCGGCGCCGGGTCGACGTCCAGCAGGTCGAGGCCCATCAGGTCGGTGTCGGGCAGGCGCAGCACGATGCCGTCGTCGGCGTGCATGACCTGGGCGTCCATCCCGTACCGCTCGGTGAGGCGGGCGCCGAGCGCCAGCGCCCACGGGGCGTGCACCTGCGCGCCGAACGGCGAGTGCACCACGACCCGCCAGTCGCCCAGCTCGTCCCGGAAGCGCTCCACGACGATCGTCCGGTCGTCCGGCACGTGCCCGCAGGCCGCGCGCTGCTCCTCCAGATACGCGATGACGTTCCCCGCGGCCCACGCGTCCAGCCCAGCCGCCCGCAGCCGCTCCTGCGCCGCCGCACGGTCCATGCCGCTCAGCTCGCGCAGGAACGCGCCCAGCGCCCGGCCCAGCTCCAGCGGCCGGCCCAGCTGGTCGCCCTTCCAGAACGGCAGCCTGCCCGGCGCCCCCGGGGCGGGGGAGACCAGCACCCGGTCCCGGGTGATGTCCTCGATGCGCCACGACGTCGTGCCGAGCGTGAACACGTCGCCGATGCGCGACTCGTAGACCATCTCCTCGTCCAGCTCGCCGACCCGGCCGCCGCCCTTCTTCGGATCCGCCCCGGCGAGGAAGACGCCGAACAGGCCGCGGTCCGGGATCGTGCCGCCGGAGGTGACGGCGAGCCGCTGGGCACCCGGGCGGCCCCTGACGGTCTGCGCCACCCGGTCCCACACCACCCGCGGGCGCAGCTCGGCGAAGGCGTCGGAGGGATAGCGCCCGGCGAGCATGTCGAGCACGGCCGTGAACGCCGACTCCGGCAGCGCGGCGAACGGTGCCGCCCGCCGCACCAGCGCCAGCAGCTCCCCCACGTCCCACTCGTCCATCGACGTCATCGCCACGACCTGCTGCGCCAGCACGTCCAGCGGGTTGGCCGGGATCCGCAGCGCCTCGATGGCGCCCTCGCGCATCCGCTCCGTGACCACCGCCGACTGCACCAGGTCGCCGCGGTACTTGGGGAAGACCACGCCCCGCGACACCGCGCCCACCTGGTGCCCCGCGCGGCCCACCCGCTGCAGCCCGGACGCCACCGCCGGCGGCGACTCGACCTGCACCACCAGGTCCACCGCGCCCATGTCGATGCCCAGCTCCAGGCTGGAGGTGGCGACCACGGCCGGCAGCCGCCCCGCCTTCAGCTCCTCCTCCACCCGGGCCCGCTGCTCCTTGGAGACCGAGCCGTGGTGCGCGCGGGCGATCACCGGGGGCGCGCCCTGCGCCGCGCCGGACTGGGCCATGATCTCCGCGGGCGGCGGGGCGTCCTCCGCGACCGGCTCACCGACCGCGCGCTCGTACGCGATCTCGTTCAGCCGGTTGCACAAACGCTCCGCGAGCCGGCGCGAGTTGGCGAAGACGATCGTCGAGCGGTGCTCCGCCACCAGGTCGGCGATGCGCTCCTCCACATGCGGCCAGATGGACGGCCGGTCGGCGCCGGCGCCCTCGTCCTGCGCGGGCGGGCCGCCCAGCTCCCCCATGTCCTCCACGGGCACGACGACGGAGAGGTCGAAGCGCTTCTCCGACGGCGGCTGCACGACCTCGACCCGCCGCCCCGGCGACAGGAACCGGGCGACCTCCTGCACCGGCCGGACCGTCGCCGACAGCCCGATGCGGCGCGCGGGGCGGGGCAGCAGCGCGTCCAGCCGCTCCAGGGAGAGCGCCAGGTGGGCACCGCGCTTCGTCCCCGCCACGGCGTGCACCTCGTCCAGGATCACGGTCTCCACCCCGGCCAGGGCGTCCCGCGAGGCGGAGGTCAGCATCAGGAACAGCGACTCGGGCGTGGTGATGAGGATGTCCGGCGGACGGTTCGCGATCGAGCGGCGCTCGGCCGCGGGGGTGTCCCCGGAGCGGATGGCCACCCGCACCTCCGGCTCCGGGCGGCCGAGCCGGACGGCCTCCTGCCGGATGCCGGTCAGCGGGCTGCGCAGATTCCGCTCGACGTCGACGGCGAGGGCCTTGAGGGGCGACACGTACAGCACGCGGCAGCGCTTGCGCGCCTCCGCCGGCGGCGGGGCCGCCGTCAGCCCGTCCAGCGCGGAGAGGAACGCCGCCAGCGTCTTGCCCGAGCCCGTCGGCGCCACGACCAGCACGTCCGAGCCCTCGCCCAGCGCCCGCCAGGCGCCCTCCTGGGCCGCCGTGGGCGCGGCGAAGGCGCCCTCGAACCATGCCCGGGTCGCCGGGTCGAACGTCTCCAGCACCGATCTCGCCATGTGAACCATCGTGCACCCGGCCACTGACACCCAGCACACTTGTCGCCATGGGGTCGCGTACGGCGCGGGCGCCGGGCGGCGCCGACGGCGAGTGGGCCCGGCACTGGCGCTACACCAGCCTGCCCGGCCTCGACCTGCTGCGCGCCCGCTACGTCGGACACACGTTCCCCGCCCACGCCCACGACGGCTACGTCTTCGGCGCCGTCACCGCCGGCGTGGAGGCCGTCGGCATGCCGGACGGCGTGCTGCTCGCCGGCCCCGGCACCGTCGTCATGATCAACCCCGAGGTGCCGCACACCGCCCGCGCCGGCGCCGCCGAGGGCTGGTCGTACGCGACGCTCTACCCGTCCGCCGGCCTGGTCGCCGAGGTGGCGGCGGAGGTCACCGCCATCCGCGGCACCGCAGGCTTCGGCGAGCCGATGGTCGACGACCCCGGCGGCTCGCGGCTCATCGCCGACGTCCACCGCGCCGCCGAGGAGGACGACCCGCTGGCCGCCGACAGCGTGCTCCGCGTCGTGCTGGCCCGCCTGCTGCGCCGCCACGGCGCGCGGCTGCCGGGGCGCGCGGTGGCGTCCGCGGGCGCGCGGACCGCCGCGCGGGCGCCGGCGCTGCTGTACGAGCGGATGGCGGCGCCCCCGACGCTGGAGGCGCTGGCGGCGGAGCTGGGCACGTCGCCGTTCGCGCTGCTGCGGGCGTTCAAGGAGGCGTACGGCACGCCGCCGCACCGCTGGCTGACCGACGCCCGGGTGCGCCGCGCGCGCCGGCTGCTGGACGAGGGGCTGCGGCCGGCGGAGGCCGCGGTGGCCGTGGGGTTCACCGACCAGCCGCATCTCAACCGGCACTTCACCCGGATCGTGGGCGTCCCCCCGGGCGCGTACCGGCGGGAGCGGGCCGGCTGAAGGGGGCGGCGTTCCGGCCTCCCGCCAGGGCGCAAGAACGTACAAGACCTGTCAGAACCCGACCGCATAACGTCCGGCGCATGGCCACAGACGCACAGCCTCCGCCCACCGCCGATCCCGCGCCCGAGGACCGCGCCGCGCTGCGCGACGGCCTCGGGGTCGGCGTCGCCGTCGGGATCTCCGGGTTCGCCTTCGGCGTCACCGCGGCCGGCTCCGGGCTCAGCGCCGCGCAGGCGTGCGCCATGAGCCTGCTGATCTTCACCGGCGCCTCGCAGTTCGCCCTCGCCGGCGCGGTGGCCGCGGGCGGCGGCCCGTTCGCCGCCGCAGCCGGCGCGTTCTTCCTCGGCGTACGGAACGCGTTGTACGGGCTGCGCCTCGCCCCCATGCTCCGGCTGCCCCGGGCGCTCCGGCCGCTCGCCGCCCAGTGGGTGATCGACGAGACGACCGTCGTCACCATCGCCCGGTCCACCCGCCGCGCCCAGCGCATCGCCTTCGTCGTCACCGGGCTGACCCTGTACGTCTGCTGGAACGTCACCACCCTCGTCGGCGTGCTCGGCGCCGAGGCCATCGGCGACACCGCCGCGTGGGGGCTGGACGCCGCCGGGCCGGCGGTGTTCCTGGCGCTGGTGGGGCCGATGCTGACCGGGACCGTGGAGCGGGCCACCGCGGCCGTCGCCGTGGTGCTCGTGCTCGGCACCCTGCCGGTGCTGCCCGCCGGGACGCCGGTGCTGGTGGCCGCGCTGGCCGCGCTGCTGGTGCTGGCGCTGCACGGCCGCCGAACGCGCGGGCGCGCGCGGGACGACGCCG
>NZ_BAAAPF010000380.1:0-6108 GCF_039531005.1 Streptomyces synnematoformans | reverse complement strand
GAGTTCGTCACGCCCGCGCTCGTCGAGCGCCTGACCCGCGGCGTCACCGGCTCCGTGTAGCGGGCCGCCAGCGGCCCGACGATCACCAGCACCAGCACGTACGCCGTGGCCAGCGGCCCCAGCTCCGCCTCGACGCCCGCGGTGACCGCGATGCCCGCGATGACGATGGAGAACTCGCCGCGCGCCACGAGCGCGCCGCCCGCGCGCCAGCGGCCCTTCGCCGAGATGCCGGCCCGTTTCGCCGCCCAGTACCCGGTCGCGATCTTCGTCAGCGCGGTCACGCCCGCCAGCGCCAGCGCCGGCAGGATGACCGGCGGGATCGACTGGGGGTCGGTGTGCAGGCCGAAGAAGACGAAGAACACCGCGGCGAAGAGGTCCCGCAGCGGGCTGAGCAGGTTGTGCGCGCCCTCCGCGACCTCGCCCGACAGGGCGATGCCCACCAGGAACGCGCCCACCGCCGCCGACACCTGGAGCTGCTGCGCAAGACCCGCGACCAGCAGCGTCAGGCCGAGGACGACGAGCAGCAGCTTCTCCGGGTCGTCGCTGGAGACGAAACGGGATATCAGCCGCCCGTAGCGGAGCGCGACGAACAGCACCGCCCCCGCCGCGCCGAGCGCGATGGCCAGCGTCACGCTGCCCTGCGCGATGCCGACGCCGGCGACCAGCGCGGTGACGATCGGCAGGTACACCGCCATCGCCAGGTCCTCCAGCACCAGCACGCTCAGGATCGCCGGCGTCTCGCGGTTGCCGAGCCGGCCGAGGTCGCCGAGGACCTTGGCGATGACGCCGGAAGAGGAGATCCACGTGACGCCGGCCAGTACCACGGCGGCGACCGGGCCCCAGCCGAGCAGCAGCGCCAGCACCGCGCCCGGCAGCGCGTTGAGCGTGAAGTCGACGAGCCCGGCCGGGTACTGGGTCTTGAGGTTGGAGACCAGGTCACTGGCCGTGTACTCCAGGCCCAGCATGAGCAGCAGCAGGATGACGCCGATCTCGGCGCCGATCGCCACGAAGTCCTCGCTGGCGCCGAGCGGCAGCAGCCCGCCCTTGCCGAAGGCGAGCCCGGCCAGCAGGTACAGGGGGATGGGGGAGAACTGGAAGCGGCCCGCAAACCGCCCGAGCAGACCGAGCCCGAGGATGATCGCACCGAACTCGATGAGGAAGACCGCGGAGGAGTGCAAGCGCTCACTCCCGCCCGAGCAGCGCCGCGGCCGCCTCGATGCCCTCGCGGGTACCGATGAGGATCAGCGTGTCACCGCCGGCGAACCGGAAGTCGGGGGTGGGGGAGGGGATGGCCTCCGCGCGCCGCAGCACGGCCACGATCGACGCCCCCGTCTCGGTGCGTATCCGCGTCTCGCCCAGCATCCGCCCGTTCCAGTACGAGGTGGCCGACAGCTCGACACGCTCGGCGACCAGCCCCAGGTCGGTGGTGTGCAGCACGTTCGGGCTGTGGTGCGAGGGCAGCAGCGCGTCGATCAGCGCCGCCGTCTCGGAGCCGGTCAGCTGCAGCGAGAGCGCGCACGCGTCCGGGTCGTCGGCGCGGTAGACGTTGAGCGACCGGGTGCCGTCCCGGTGGGCGATCACCGACAGGTGCTTCTTCTGCGCACGCGTGGTGAGGTCGTATTTCACGCCGATTCCCGGCAGCGGCGTGGTGCTCATCCTTGGAGCAGGCACGGCCAGTCCCCTTTCCGACCGACGGCTTGGGTGTCGCGCGTCCGCGGCCCCGGGTCCGGACAGCCGGTCCCCCGCGCGGCGCAGAGGCAATCGTACGGCGGGAACACGGGCGTCAGCACGGATGGACGGCGCGGCGGCGGGGTACGGGCCCGGGCCCGCACCCCGCCGCCCCGGCCTCAGACCGCCGCCGGCTCCTGCTCCGGCGCCGGGCGGCCCGGCGTCAGCGCGCCCGCGACCGCCGCCGACACCGCCGCCGCGACGGCCGCCACGGTGAACGCTTCCGTGAAGCCGGCGAGCGTGCTGCCGACCAGGCTGGCCGCCGCCACGCTGGAGACCACCGCGGCGCCCAGCGACGCCCCGAACTCGTGGAACGTGCTGACGATGCCGGACGCGACCCCCGCCTCGTGCGGGGCCACCCGCCCCAGCGCCGTCGCCGAGGCGACCACGAACATCGCCCCGGTGCCCAGCGCCGCGACGGTCACCCCGGCCGCGACCGTGACCGGCCGCATCGAGACCGCCGGCACCGCGAGCCCGGCCGCCGCGGCGGTCAGCGCGGCGACGGGGGGCGTCCGCGCGCCCGTCCGCCCGATGAGCCGCCCGGTCAGGTCGGCGCCGAGCATCGCGGCGACCGCGACCGGCAGGAACAGCAGCCCGGTGTGCAGCGCCCCGTAGCCGCGGGCGTGCTGGTAGTAGAACGTGCCCAGGAAGAACACCGCCACCATCAGCGCCGTCGCCATGAGGATGAGGAACGCGCCGGTGGCCACCGGCCGCCGGGCCAGCAGCCGCACGTCCATCAGTGGGGCGCGGGCGCGCCGCTGCCGGATCGTGAACAGCAGGTAGCCGACGGCCGCGAGCAGCACCAGCCCGGCGGTGCGGGCCGTGAGCCAGCCGCGTTCGCCGGCGTCGATGAGCCCGTAGATGAGCGTCGCCGTCGACGCGGTCACCAGGGCCGCGCCCGGCACGTCCAGCCGCGGCCGCTCCGCGGGCGCCGGGCGGGCCGGCAGCAGCACCGCGAGCACGGCGGCGACGGCGAGCCCGAGGGGCACGTTGACGTAGAAGACCCAGGGCCAGCCGGGGCCGGCGGTCAGCAGCCCGCCGAGGAGGACGCCGAGCGCCGCCCCGCCGCCGCCGAGCGCGGACCAGATGCCCAGGGCCTTGTTGCGCTCCTCGCCGTCGAAGAGGGTGACCACCAGCGACAGCGCCGCCGGCGACAGCAGCGCCGCGCCGGCGCCCTGCGCGATGCGCCCGCCGACCAGCGTGCCGCCCGACTCCGCGAGCCCCGTGGTCAGGGAGGCCGCGGTGAAGACCAGCAGCCCGGCGAGCACCACGCGCTTCGGCCCCACCAGGTCCGCGACGCGCCCGCCGAGCAGCATCAGCCCGCCGAACGTCAGCGTGTAGGCGCTGACCGTCCACGTCAGCGCCTCCCGGCCGAGCCCGAGGCCGGACCCGATGTGCGGGAGCGCGATGGCCACGACCGTGACGTCGAGGATCAGCATGAGCTGCGCGATCCCGAGGAAGCCGAGGATGCGCCAGCGGGCGGGGTGCCGCCCTTCTTTAGCCGGTTGTGCGGCCGTGTGCGAAGTCATCAGTGCTGCCCTCCCGTTATCTCGTACGTTGATGTACGAGTTCTAACGCAGGACTGTAACGCAAACATTCCCGTACGAGATAGGCTGGGACCGTGACCGCCTCCCCCCGCCCCCGCCGCCGGGCCGACGCCGAGCGCAGCATCGCCCGCATCGTCGCCGCCGCCCGCGAGCGGCTGGGCACCGACCCGAACGCGACCACCGACGACATCGCCAAGGCCGCGGGCGTGGGCCGGATGACCCTCTACGGGCACTTCAGGACCCGCGCCGACCTGGTCGACGCCGCGCTCCGGGGCGCGGTCGAGGACGGCGACCGGACGCTGGCCGCCGTGGACCTGGCGGGCGACGCGTACGAGGCGATGCGCCGGCTGCTGGTCTCCAGCTGGGCGCTCGTCGCCGAGTCCGCGGCGCTGCTGACCGCCGCCCAGGGCGTGCTGCCCGCCGGGCGGGTGCGCGAGCTGCACGAGGGCCCGGCCGCCCGCGTCGGCGAACTCGTGCGCCGCGGCCGGGACCAGGGCGTCTTCCGCACCGACATGCCGACCGCCTGGCTCGTCGGCGTCGTGCAGCACATCCTGCACGGCGCCGCCGAGGAGGTCCGCGCCGGGCGGCTGGAGATGGCGCCGGGCGAACTCTCCGACATGGTCACGAAGTCCGTGCTGGCCGTGCTGGCAGCGCCGCCCGCGCCCGGCCCGTCACCCGCGGAGACCCCGCCCGGCCGCGCCGTCTAGACGTCCAGGCCCATGAACGCGACGGCCCGCTCAGCCATGCCGGACATCGGCAGCGAGTGGCCCGCGCCCTGCACGCTGACCGCCTCCACCGGCGCCTGCCCGCCCGTGCCGCCGTAGCGGGTGCGGGTCCAGCCGGACTGCGGGCTGTCGGTCATGGACGGGGTCTGGCCGACGCCGTGGACGTTCGTCCACTGCTTGATCTCCTCCTGGAAGTTGGGGTAGCGCAGGGTGGTGTCGTTGGTGCCGTGCCAGACCTGCATGCGCGGGCGCGGGCCGCCGTAGCCGGGGTGGGCGCCGCGTACGAGGTCGCCCCACTCCTGCGGGGAGCGGATGATCTGGCCGTTGGCGCAGGCGCTGTTCCAGCCGGAGCCGTCGGTGGTGGCGAAGCAACTGTGCGGCACGCCGCTGAACGCCGCGCCGGCCCGGAAGACGTCGGGGTAGTTGCCCAGCAGCACGTTGGTCATCATCGCGCCGGACGAGGCGCCGGTGACGAACGTCCGGTCCGGGTCGGCGCCGTTGTTGGCGCGCACGTACTCCACCATCGAGCGGATGCCGACCGGGTCGCTGCCGCCGTCGCGGCGCAGCGCCTGCGGCGAGGAGACGTCGAAGCACTGGCCGCTGCGGGTGGCGGACGGGTAGACGACGATGAAGCCGTAGCGGTCGGCGAGCCGGGCGAACTCGGTGCCCGAGTAGAACGCGGGTCCCGAGCCCGTGCAGTAGTGGACCGCCACGAGCACGGCGGGCTGCGGCTTGACGTTGTCCGGGACGTACAGGTGCATGCGCAGGTTGCTGGGGTTGCTGCCGAAGTTCGTCACCTCGCGGAGGGTCGCCGCGGACGCCCGGGGCGGTGCGCTCAGGGACAGCGCGGCGAGGAGGGCGAGGACGCAGCCGAGGAGCGCCACGTGCAGCGGGCGCGCCCGGCGGCGGGTGGGGGGTGGTGCGGCTGCGGCACTGGTGAACATGTCCATGCCCTTTCTAGACTGCGTGCGTGAAGGGTCTGCTGGTGCGGCTTTCCTCGCTGGACGCGGACGCCGCCGCGGCGGTGCGCGTGATCGCCCACTTCCAGGCGCTGCTGGGCGGCGGGGGCGTCGCCCCCGAGGTGCTCGTGCGGTCGACCGCCGCGCTGGCCGGCTGCCCGGCGGGGCTGGCGGCCGGCGGCGCGGACGGCGTCGTGGACGGCGGTGTGGTGCGCTTCGGGCCGGACGGCTCCCGGCCGGCGTCCGGCTCCTCCGGTGCGGTGTCGGGGCGGCGGCCGGTGGCCCCCGCGGGCAGCGTGTGGCTCGAACGGGACGGCGGGCCGGGCCCGTTGGACGACCTCGTACTCGAATGGATGGCGCTGGCGGCCGGGATGAGCCCGCGGCGGCCGGCGCCGCCGCCGCACGTCGTCGACCCCGCGCTGGTGGAGATCGTGCTCTCCGCACGGGAGGCCGTCGAGGACCGCATGCGCGCCCTGCGGCTGCTCGGCCTCGGTCCCGAACGGCCGCTGCGGGTGGTCGCGGCGGCCGGCGGCGGGGAGGGCGACGCGGGGGTGGCGGCGGTCGCGCTGCTGGCGCGCGGCGTACCGGGCGCGACGGTGCGGATCGCGGCGATGGACACGCTGGCGGCGGTGCTGGTGCAGACCGCTGAGGGCGGCGCGGGCGTGGCCGGGGAGCTGGCGCGGGACCTGTCGCTCGCGGCGGCGGAGCGGGTACGGGGCCGGGCCCCGGCGCGGGGGCACGGAGCGCGGTTCGGGGTCGGCGGCGGGGTGACACCGGTACGGGCGCACGCCTCCTGGGCGCAGGCCCGCACCGCACTGCGGTTCGCCGGCGCGGGCGGCCCGGGCGAGACGGTCGTCGACCACGACGCGCTCGGCCTGCTGGCCCTGCTGGGCGACGTGCCCGCCGAAAGGCTGCGCGCGGACCCGGGCGTCCGGGCGCTGACCGCGCTCGCCGCACGGGACGGCGGCGAGCCGGCCATCGCGGCGCTGGAGGCCTTCTGCCGCACCGGCTCGCTGCGCCGCGCCGCCGCCGAACTGCACCTGCACCACAGCTCGGTGGCGGCCCGGCTGGCCCGCGCGGAGGCGGCGCTCGGCGGCCGGCTGCGCGAGCCGGACGACCGGCTGCGGGCCCGGCTCGCGCTGTACGCCT
>NZ_BAAAPF010000379.1:0-6147 GCF_039531005.1 Streptomyces synnematoformans | reverse complement strand
CCGGCGCCCGGCAGCGGCCGGCCCCGCGCCGCGGCCACCCCCGCCCGCGTCTCCCGGACCCGCCCCGCGGCGCACCGCCGGCGCCGGCCCTCCGCCGCTCAAGCCGGGGTCGCGAAGGCGGGGCGGTGTCATGGCGGGTCCTCTCACCGGGTGTGTTCCGTGATCCGGTGAGAAAGCTACGAACCGCCGCCCCTCGTCGGCGTCCCGCCGGAGAGCTCACCTGCCGCGTAGCTCCCAGGTATGACGGGTACGGGCCGCCGCCCCGGCCCGCGGCCCCCGTCTCCCCCACCGGCTACGCCCTTACTGGCGGGGGGACCCCCATCGCCGCACCGCCCGGTCCACGAGCGTGACCAGCGGCACCTCGAACTCCGTGCGCTGCGTCTCCGGCCGGGCCGCCAGGTACCCGCGGACCCGCGCGAGCAGTTGCGCCCGCTCGTCCTCCGGCAGCAGGAGCAGGCGCGAGTGCGTGGCCACCATCGCCGTCAGCGAGTCGCGCGTGTACCGCAACCGGTTCGGGAACCGCTGCCGCCGCACCGGCTCGTACTCCTCGTGCGGGGGCAGCCCGACCTCGTCCGACAGGTCCGCGAAGCAGGCTTCGCCGCGGGTGACCTCGTCCAGCCCGGTGATCCAGTCCACCTCGTGGTCGCCCTGGTTCCACAGCCCGGCCGCCACCCCGCCCGGCCGCAGCACCCGGGCGATCTCCGGCAGCGCCCGCTCCGGGGCGAACCAGTGGAACGCCTGCCCCACGAGCACCGCGTCCACGGACCCGTCGGGCAGCGGGATCCGTTCCGCCGTCCCCTCGTGCGCCGGCACGTCCGGCAGCGTCCGCCGCAGCTCGGCCAGCATCGCCCGGTCCGGTTCGACGGCCGTGGTCCGCAGGCCCTCGGCGACCAGCGCGGCGGTCAGCTTGCCGGTGCCGGCGGCGAGGTCCAGGACGTGCGGGCGGTCGCGGTCCGCGACCGGCTCCAGGGCCCATCGGACCGCGGCCGCGGGGTAGTCGGGGCGGAACTCGGCGTAGGCCGCGGCCTGGCTGCCGAAGGAGGAGGCGCGCCGCCGGTGCAGATCGGGGTCCGTAGTCATGATCGCTACGGTACGCCGTGCGCGAAGACGCGGAACAGCCGTTTCCCGCGCCGCCCGGGCGCCGTGCCCGCGACCCGCGGCCGCACCGTACGATCCTCCGCATGCCCCGCCCGCACTCCGGCCCCGAGCCCGTCATACCCGAACCGGCGGCGGAGGGCTGGCCCACCGCGCCCGGCACGACCGCGCTGAGCGTGTCGCTGCCGGAGGTGGACCCCGTCGTACGGCACTGGCGTACCCGCTACGACACGGCCGCGGCGCACGGCGGCGCCGCGCACGTCACCGTGCTGTACCCCTTTCTGCACCGGGACCGCGTCGACGGCCGCGTACGCGCCGCGCTGCGGCGGCTGTTCGCCGCGCACGAGGCGTTCCCGGCGGCGTTCGCGCGCTGCGGCCGCTTCCCCGGGGTGCTGTACCTCGTCCCCGAGCCGGACGACCCGCTGCGCGCGCTGACGAAGGCGGTCGTCGAGCAGTGGCCCGACCACCCGCCGTACGGCGGCATCTTCGGCGACCTCGACCCGCACCTGACGGTCGCGAACAGCGGCGGCGAGGCGGTGCACGCGGCGATCGAGGCGGATCTCGCGCCCCGGCTGCCGGTCGCGGCGCGGGTGGGGGCGGTGGACCTGGTGGCGCACGACGGCAGGCGGTGGCGGGAGTGGCTGCGCTTCCCGCTGGGCGCGACCGGCGCGCCGGAGGCGTACGGGAGCTGACGTCCGGCCGGCTCAGCCGCCCGCGGCCGCCGCGGCCCTCGCAGCCCCCGTGCCCGCCGCGGTCCCCGCCCTCCCCCACCGGCTACGCCCTTACTGGCGGGGGGTACCCCCATTGCCGTACGCCTCCCGGGCGTCGAGCAGTTCCTCCCAGTGCTCCGCCGCCCACGCGCACGCCGCGTCCAGCGGCTCCAGCATGCTCCGCCCCAGCGGCGTCAGCCCGTACTCCACCCGCCGCGGCAGCCCCTCGTACACCGTGCGCGAAACCAGCCCGTCGCGCTCCAGGGCCCGCAGCGAGCGGGTCATCACCTTGGGCGTCACCCGCCGCAGCGGGACGCGGAGTTCGGAGTAGCGGCGCGGTCCTTCCTCCAGGCACCTGAGGATCAGCGCGGCCCACTTGTCGCCGAAGCGGAACGGCAGCATCGACGACGGGCACAGCTCGTCGAACATGTCGGGGCGCAGCGGCTCGCTCATCCCGCCAGCGTAGGCGGCGATCCCGGTATCCCGGCGGAAACCGCGGGGCCGGTTAGCGTGCGCGGACGACGCCGAGAGACGAGACCGGAGGTACGCGGGATGGGCAGGATCGTGGTGTACGGGGCAGGCGGCCGGGCCGGCCGCTGGGCCGTGGCGGAGGCGCGGCGGCGCGGGCACGAGGTGGTGGCCGTGGTGCGCGACCCGGAGGCGCACGCGGGGGTCGCGGGCGCGGGCGTCCGGCTGGTGGCGGGGGACGCGACGGACCCGGAGGCGGTGGCGGCCACGGCCGCCGGCTGCACCGCGGCGATCTCCGCGGCGGCGGTGTACGGGGAGGGCACGGACCCGGACGCCTTCTTCCGCGGCTCGGCGAAGGCGCTGGTGGCCGGTCTCACGCGGGCGGAGGTGCCGCGGCTGGTGCTGGTCGGGCTGGCCTCGCTGCTGCCGGACGCGACCGGCCGCCGGCTCCTCGACCACCCGGCGTTCCCGGCCGGGTTCCGCCCCTTCTGCGCGGCGCACGCGGCCGGTCTGGACGTCCTCCGCGCGGCGCCGCCGGAGCTGGACTGGCTCTACGCCAGCCCGGCCGGCGACTTCGACCACGACGCCGGCCGCACGGACCGCGGCTACCGCGTGCACCCCCACGGCGACCCCGGGGAGCGCATCTCGTACCCGGACTTCGCGGTCGCCCTGCTGGACGAGGCGGAGTCGCCCCGCCACAGCCGCACGCACCTGGCCGTGACCCAGGGCCCCTGACCGCCGGCCCTGACCCCTGCCCTCGGCCGGCCGGACGGCGGGCCGGGGTCGCGGGCGGCGGCGCTGCGTCGCTCCCGCCAGCGCACCCGGTCGCGGAACACGTGCCGGTACGTCCGCGGGGCGCCGGGCGCGGCCGGGCGCGGCGGACTCCGACGCGCCGCTCGGCGACCTCATGGCCCGCGGCCTCGGCGGCCCCGCCCGCCGGCTGGCGGCCTGCGCCGCGCTGCTCCTCACCCTCGGCGTCATGAACGTGTACTACGCCGGGCGGCGGGCGGCGGGTAAGGACCGGGCCGGTAAGGACCGGGCATCCGGGGGCCCGGTCCTTACCCGGCACGGCTCGTTCAGTCGAAGTTCAGCTCGCCCGTGCGCGTGCGCTTCAGCTCGAAGAAGTTCGGGTACGAGGCCATCGCCAGCGCCCCGTCGAAGATCCGCAGCGCCTCGTCGCCCCGCGGGATGGCGGTCATCACCGGCCCGAAGAACGCCACGCCGTCGATGTGGATGGTCGGGGTGCCGACCTCCTCGCCGACCGGGTCCATGCCCTCGTGGTGGCTCTTGCGCAGCGCCGCGTCGTACTCGTCGGTCTCCGCCGCCGCGGCCAGCTCGGCCGGCAGGCCCGCTTCGGCCAGGGCCGCCTTGACGACCGTCTCGTTGTCTTTCTCGCCCCCGTTGTGGATGCGGGTGCCGAGAGCGGTGTACAGATCGCGCAGGACGCCCTCGCCGTGCTGCTGCGCGGCGGCGATGCAGACGCGCACCGGACCCCAGGCGCGGTCCAGCATCGTGCGGTAGTCCTCGGGCAGATCGCGGCCCTCGTTGAGCACGGCAAGGCTCATCACCCGGAAGCGCAGGTCGATGTCTCGCTGGCGTTCCACTTCGAGAATCCAGCGCGAGGTGATCCACGCGAACGGACAGGCGGGGTCGAAGTAGAAGTCGACCTTGGGCGTTGCACCGGCGGCAGCCGTCATCGGCCATCTCCCTGCTGTGATACGGATACATGCAAAGCTGACGCGAGCGTCAACGCCGACCGTACCGGCCGCATTCCGGGGAGCCGGCCCTGTTCCCGGGTGCCCGCCCTGCTTTCGGCGAAGTCCCGTGCGCCCGGCGCAGCCGCCCGGCACCCTGGTCGCATGCCCGAGACCGTTGCCGTACTCTCCGACGTCCACGGCGTGCTGCCGGCCCTCGAAGCCGTGCTCGCCGAGCCCGACGTGCGCGCCGCCGACGCCGTCGTGCTGACCGGCGACCTCGCCGCCGGCCCGCTCCCCGACCGCACCCTCGACGCCCTGACCGCGCTCGGCGGGCGCGCCGTGTGGGTGGGCGGCAACGCCGACCGCGAGCTGGTGGAGTACCGCCGCGGCGACCGCGCCGGCATCCCCGACCCGATCGCGCCCTGGGCGGCGGAGCAGCTGCGCGCGGAGCAGGTCGAGCTGCTGGCGTCGCTGCCGGCGGGCGCGGCGCTGCCGGTCGCGGGGCTGGGGCAGGTGCACTTCTGCCACGCCACCCCGCGCGCCGACGACGAGACGGTGCTCGTCGACGCGGTGGCCGGGCGCTGGGCCGAGGTGCTGGACGGCCTCGGCCCGGAGGTGGAGACCGTGGTGCTCGGGCACACCCACTTGCCGTTCGTCCGGCTGACGCACGGCCGGCTGGTGGTCAACCCGGGCAGCGTGGGCATGCCGTACGGGCGCCCCGGCGCGCACTGGGCGCTGCTCGGCCCCGGCGGTGTGGCGCTGCGGCGCACCCCGTACGACTACGGGGCGGCGTGCGCCCGCATCGCGGCGGAGTCCGGCTACCCGGACGCGGCGGCGTGGGCGGACGAGTTCGTGTGGGCGCGCAACTCCGCGGAGGACGCGCTCGCGGCCTTCGGCGGCCGGCCCGCGTAGCGCCGGCACCGTCCGGTACGCACCGGGCCGGCCCGCGTCAGCCCTCCGGGTCCGGCCGGCCCCGCGGGGGCTCCAGCTCGTCGGCCGGCCCGGCGTCCCCCGGGTCCACCGCCGTCAGCCGCTCCGCCGGGTCCACGGCGTCGTCGTCCCCCAGGTCCAGCGGCTCCACCGCGCCCAGCGGGTCGATGGGGTCCACCGGAGCCGGCACGCCGTCGTCCTCGCCGCCGTCCGCCGCCGGCGCCCCGCCGGCCGCCGCGGCCGCGGCTTCCGTGCCGCCCGCCGACGCCCCGACCTGCCCGGTCGACCCCGGCTGCACCCGCTCCAGGAACCGCAGCAGCTCCACCGGGAACGGCAGCACCAGCGTCGAGTTCTTCTCCGCCGCCACCGACACCACCGTCTGCAGCAGCCGCAGCTGCAGGGCCGCCGGGTGGTCGGACATCTGCTGCGCCGCCTGCGCCAGCTTCCGGGACGCCTGCAGCTCCGCGTCGGCGTTGATGACCCGCGCCCGCCGGTCGCGCGCCGCCTCCGCCTGCCGGGCCATGGAGCGCTTCATCGTCTCGGGCAGCGACACGTCCTTGATCTCGACCCGGTCGATGGTGACGCCCCACTCCACCGCCGGGCTGTCGATCATCAGCTCCAGCCCCTGGTTGAGCTTCTCCCGGTTGGAGAGCAGGTCGTCCAGCTCGCTCTTGCCGATGATCGATCGCAGGGAGGTCTGCGCCATCTGGGAGACCGCGAAGCGGTAGTCCTCGACCCGCACGACGGCGTCGGCCGGGGCGACGACCTTGAAGTAGACGACCGCGTCGACGCGGACCGTCACGTTGTCGCGGGTGATGCCCTCCTGGGCCGGGACGGGCAGGGTCACGATCTGCATGTTGACCTTGCGCATCCGGTCGACGAACGGAACGATCATCGTGAAGCCGGGGCCGCGGATCCCGGACCTGAGCCGGCCGAGCCGGAACACCAGCCCCCGTTCGTACTGCTTGACCACCCGGGCCCCGGCCATCACGTAGAGGACCCCGAGGCAGCCGATGACCACCGCCGCTGCGATCAGTGCCTCGATCATCACGGCTCCCTGCGTCGCGTGCGAGTCAGCCGTTCTCCCTCCACGGTAGCTCTGTCGCCGGGCCCGGGACAGTGCCGGGAGGCCGCCTCGTACCGGGCCGGGCCCCGGCCGGTGCCGGGAGCGCGCCGCCCCCGCCCGGTGGGGGTCCGGGCGGGGGCGGGGGGCGGGGCGGGCAGGCCCCGGGCACGGGGGGCAGGAG
>NZ_BAAAPF010000378.1:0-6153 GCF_039531005.1 Streptomyces synnematoformans | reverse complement strand
GCGAGCCCTGGCCGGGGAAGACGAACGCGGTCTTGCCCGCCGCCACCGGCCCCGGTCCGGTGACCAGGGCGGGGTGGGCGGCTCCGGTGGCCAGCGCGGTCAGCGCCTCCACCAGCTCCTCGCGGTCGGCGGCGATGATGCCCGCGCGGTGTTCCATCTTCGCCCGCCCGGACCACAACCGCGCCGCCAGCGCACCCACCCCGACCTGCGGGTGCTCCTCGACATACGCCGCCAGCCGCTCGGCAACCTCCGCCAGCGCATCCGCTGTGCGGGCCGAGACCACCACCGGCACCGGCACCGGCGCGGCAACGGCCTCCTCGTCCGCGGCCGGCTCAGCCGCCGCGGCCTCGACCGGCGCCGCTTCCAGCACCACGTGCGCGTTCGTACCACTGATGCCGAACGAGGACACCGCCGCCCGGTGCGGCTCGTCGCTCTCGGGCCACGGCGTGGACTCCGTGATCAGCGAGATCGTGCCGGAACTCCAGTCGACGTGCTGGGACGGCTCGTTCACGTGGAGGGTGGGGGGCAGCGTGCCGTGGCGCATGGCCTCGACCATCTTGATGACGCCCGCCACACCGGCCGCGGCCTGCGTGTGCCCGACGTTGGACTTGATGGACCCCAGCCACAGCGGCCGTTCGGGGCTGTGCTCACGCCCGTACGTGGCCAGCAGCGCCTGCGCCTCGATCGGGTCGCCCAACGCCGTGCCCGTGCCGTGCGCCTCGACGGCGTCCACCTGACCGGGCGCCAGCCCGGCGCTGGCGAGCGCCTGCTCGATGACGCGCTGCTGGGACGGCCCGTTCGGCGCGGTGAGGCCGTTGGAGGCGCCGTCCTGGTTGATCGCGGAGCCCTTCAGCACTGCCAGGACCGTGTGCCCGTTACGCCGGGCGTCCGACAGCCGCTCCAGCAGCACCAGGCCGACGCCCTCGCCCCAGCCCGTGCCGTCCGCCGCCTCGGCGAACGCCTTGCACCGGCCGTCCACCGACAGCACACGCTGCCGAGAGAATTCGATGAACGCACCCGGGCTCGACATGACGGTGGCGCCGCCCGCGAGGGCGAGGTCGCACTCGCCGTTGCGCAGCGCCTGCGCCGCGAGGTGCACGGCGACCAGCGACGACGAGCACGCGGTGTCGATCGTCACCGCCGGGCCTTCGAGACCGAAGGTGTACGCCACCCGGCCCGAGGCGACGCTCGCCGCGCTGCCGTTGCCGAGGTAGCCCTCGAAGCCTTCCGGGGCGTTCTGCATCAGCCGCGAGGCGTAGTCGCCGTAGATCACGCCGGCGTAGACCGCGGTGCTGCTGCCCCTGAGGGTCGTCGGGTCGATGCCCGCCCGCTCGAACGCCTCCCACGAGGTCTCCAGCAGCAGCCGCTGCTGCGGGTCCGTGGCCAGCGCCTCGCGCGGGTTCATGCGGAAGAAGTCGGCGTCGAACTCGTCGGCCTCGTGCAGGAAGGTGCCGTAGCTGGTGTAGCTCTTGCCCGTCGCCTGCGGGTCGGGGTCGAAGAGGTTGTCGAGGTCCCAGCCGCGGTTCGTCGGGAAGCCCGACAGCCCCTCGCGGCCCTCGGTGACCAGCTTCCACAGCTCGGCGGCGGAGCGGACGTCACCGGGGAAGCGGCACGCCATCGACACGATGACGACAGGGTCGTCGGCGGTGTCGGCGGCCACGAGCTGCGGCGTCGCCGAACGCGGCGCCGACTCCAGCAGCTCGGACCCGATGTGGTCGGCGAGGACCTGGGCGGTCGGGTAGTCGAAGATCAGGGTCGCAGGCAGCCGCAGCCCGGTGGCCGAGTCGAGCCGGTTGCGCAGCTCGACGGCCGTGAGGGAGTCGAAACCGAGGTCGTTGAACGGCGCCTGCGCGTCCACGGCGGCCGCGTCGCTGTGCCCCAGAACGACGGCGGCATGGGTACGCACCAGGTCGAGCAGCAGTCGCTGCTGGTCGGCGGCCGACAGCCCGGCGAGCTGCTGCGCGAGCCCCGAGACCTCGCTCGGCGCGGCGGCGACCGCTGCCCGGCGGAGCACCCGCGGCGCGAGGCCGCGCAGGAGGGCGGGGACGCGGCCGCCGGCGCGGAGCGTGGCCGGGTTGAGCGGGACGCACAGGTGGTACGGGGACGGGGTGGCGAGGGCGGCGTCGAGGAGCTGGAGGCCGTGCTCGGTGCTGAGCGCCGCGTCGCTGCGGGCGACCTCGCTGTCGCCGAGGTGGCTCGTGAGGTCGGTGGTGTGCTTCCAGTAGCCCCAGGCGAGGCTCGTGGTGGGCAGGCCGTGCCGGATGCGGTGGTGGGCGAGGGCGTCGAGGTAGGTGTTGGCGGCGGCGTAGTTGGCCTGGCCGGGGTTGCCCAGGGTGCCGGCGGCTGAGGAGTAGAGGACGAAGTGGGCGAGGTCGAGGTGCTTGGTGGCCTGGTGGAGGTGGTAGGCGGCGTCGACCTTCGGGGCCAGGACGGGGTGCAGGGTCTCCGGGGTGAGCTGGGTCAGGACCGTGTCGTTGAGTACGCCCGGCGTGTGGATGACGGCGGTCAACGGGTGCTGTGCGTCGACGGAGCCGACGAGGGCGTGTACTGCCTCGGCGTCGGTGACGTCGCAGGCCGCGATGGCGACCTCGGCGCCGAGGCCGGCGAGTTCGTCGCGGAGCGCGGTGGCGTTGGGATGGTCGGGGCCGCTGCGGGAGGCCAGCAGGAGACGGCGGACCCCGTGCTCCGTGACGAGGTGACGCGCCGTCAGACCCGCCAGGCCACCGGTGCCGCCGGTGATCAGGACGGTGCCGTCCGGGTCGAGCGGCCGGGGGAGCGTGAGGATCAGCTTGCCCGTGTGCCGTGCCTGGCTGAGGTGCCGGAGCGCGTGCGGCGCGTGGCGTACGTCGAAGCAGGTGGTCCGCGGCAGCGCGAGCCGGCCCGCGGCGAACAGCTCGGCCAGGTGGACCAGCATCTCCTGGATACGGTCCGGGCCGGCCTCGATGAGGTCGAAGTTCTGGTAGCGGACCCGGTGGTCGGCCTCGACGGTCCGCGGGTCGCGGACGTCGGTCTTGCCCATCTCCAGGAACCGGCCGCCGGGGCGCAGAAGGCGCAGCGACGCGTCGGTGTACTCGTGGGCGAGGGCGTTGAGGACGACGTCGACACCCTGGTGCGGGGTGTGGGCGCGGAAGTGCTCTTCGAAGTCGAGCGACCGGCTGGAGGCGATGTGCTGCTCGTCCAGGCCCTGCGCGTACAGCAGATGGTGCTTGCCCGGGCTGGCGGTGGCGTACACGTCGGCGCCCCAGTGGCGGGCGAGCTGCAGCGCGGCGGAGCCGACACCGCCGGTTGCGGCGTGCAGCAGCAGCGACTCGCCGGCCTCCAGACCGCCGAGGTCCTTGAGCCCGTAGTACGCGGTGAGGTAAGCCACCGGGATGCCGGCCGCGTCGGTGAAGGACCACCCCTCGGGGATGGCGGTCACCATGCGGTGGTCGGTGACCGTCTGCGCGCCCACGCCGTTCGGGAACATGCCCATGACGCGGTCGCCGACCGCGACGTTGGCGACGTCGGCACCGACCTCGGTCACGACGCCGGCGCCCTCGCTGGCGAGCAGCGCCTCGCCCGGGTACATGCCCAGGGTGATCAGCGCGTCGCGGAAGTTCAGCCCGATGGCCCGTACCGCGACCCGCACCTGATGCGGAGCCAGCTCCTCGGGCAGGTGCGGGTTGGGCAGGAAGGCCAGGTTGTCGAACGTGCCGGAGGCGGTCTTGTCCAGCCGCCAGGACTCGTCGCCGGCGGGAATCGTCAGCGCGTCGGCGCCGCCGTCGGTGGAGCGGGCCAGCCGGGGGACGAGGACCTGGTCGTGCCGGACGGCGAGCTGCGGCTCACCGGTGGCCAGCGCGTCGAGCAGGTGGGGGACGGCGGCGGGGTCGCCGCCGGTGCCGGTGCCGACCGCGGTGCCGGTGTCGGTGTCCGTGTCGATGAGGTGGATGCGGTCCGGGTTCTCGTTCTGGGCGGTACGGACCAGGCCCCAGAGCGGCGCGTGCGGGAGGTGGACGTCGTCGGCCGGGCCGGTGGCGACGGAGCGGTGGGTGAGGACGACCAGACGGCGGTCGGTCCGGTCGTTGTCGGCCAGCCAGTTCTGGAGGTGGGTCAGCAGCGCCTCCGCCGCGGCGTGCGCGGCGGCGGGGCCGTCGTCCTCGGCGGGCGCAGCGACGTAGAGGTCCACCTGCCCCGGTTCCACCCGGTCGGCCTGCGCGGACTGCTCGCCCTGCTCGGCGGCGACCGCGTCCCAGGTGAGGTGGAACAGGCTGTTGCGCGTTGCCGCGCCCGCGTGGGCGGCGCCCGTGAGCGCCGAGGCGTCGACCGGGCGGGAGTTGAGCGCGGTGACGGTGGCGACGGGCGCGCCGGAGGGGTCCCATGTGTGCAGGGTCAGGTCGTGGCCGTGCTCGCCGGTGGGGACGAGGGTGGCGCGCAGATGCGTGGCACCGGTGGCGTGGACGGTGACGCCGGTCCAGGCGAAGGGCAACCGGAGCTGGCCGTCGGCGTTCTCCTTGCCGAGGTTCTCGGCCGCGAGGGGGTGGAGGGCGGCGTCGAGCAGCGCGGGGTGGAGGGTGTGGCCGGTCGCGTCCGCGTCCTCGGGGAGGGCGATCTCGGCGTGGAGGGTGCCGTCGGCGCCGCGCCAGGCGGCGGTGACGCCCTGGAAGGCGGGCCCGTACTCGTAGCCGGCCGCGAGCAGGCGGGGGTAGAGGTCGGCGACCTCCACGGGCTCCGCACCGGGCGGCGGCCACTGGGTCAGCGCGGGGGCCGGTTCGGCGGCGTCGGCGTCGGTCGTGAGGATGCCGGTTGCGTGGCAGGTCCACGGCTCCGGCTCGGCGTCGTCCGCGGTGTGGCGGCGCGAGTGGACCGTCACCTGCCACCGGCCGGCGCCCTCGTCCTCGTCCCCGGCCCCGGGCTGGGGGGCGGTGGTGACCTGCACGTCGTGGATGCCGGTCGCGTCCAGCGTGAGGGGAGCGTGGAGGGTCAGCTCCTGGAGGTGGGTGGCGCCGGTGTGGTCGCCGGTGTGCAGGGCGAGGTCCACCAGGGCGGTGCCGGGCAGCAGGACGGTGCCGGCGACGGCGTGGTCCGCCAGCCACGGGTGCGTGGTCAGACTGACCCGGCCGGTGAAGACCGTCGTACCGGCGGAGCCGCCGCCGGTACCGGCCGTGTCCGCGAGCTGGACGGCGGCGCCGAGGAGGGCGTGGGCGGTACCGAGCTGGCCGAGGTCGGTCGCGCTGGTGAGCGCGGCGGGGGCGTCGAGCCAGTAGGGGCGGTGTTGGAAGGGGTAGGTGGGCAGGGTGGGGAGTTTGGTCGTGGTCTCGGGGAGGTGGGGGGAGAGGTTGGTGGGGTGGTGGTGGTTGTGGAGTGTGGTGAGGGTGGCGAGGTGGGTGAGGGTTTCGTTGGGCAGGTGGGGGGTGGTGTGGACGTTGGAGGGGAGGTGAGGGGTGAGGGTGGGGTGCGGCGTCAGCTCGGTGAAAAGGCTGATGCCGTCGTTGTCCGCGAGGTGGGTGATGCCTTGGTGGAAGTGGACGGGTTGGCGGATGTGCTGGGTCCAGTAGTGGGGGTTGTGGTGTTGGTCGGTGGTGGCGGGCTGGCCGGTGATGTTGGAGATGACGGGGATGTCGCCGTCGCCGAAGGTGTGGCGGGCGAAGAGCTGGGTGAGGTGGTTGGTGAAGGTGTCAAGGATGGGTTCGGTGTGGGCGGTGTGGAAGGCGTGGGCGACTTTGAGGGTCTTGGTGCGGATGCTTGCCTCTGCTAGTTCTCGGGCGAGTTGTTCGAGGGTGTCGGCCGGTCCGGCGAGGGCGGTGGAGGTTTCGGAGTTGTAGGCGGCGATGGCCACGTCGCCGTGGCGGTTGAGGTGGGGGGTGAGGGTGTCGGGGTCGGTGTTGGCGGCGAGCATGCCGGTGCCGTGGGGGAGGGTGTCCAGGAGTGTGGCGCGGGTGGCGACGATGTCGGTGGCTACGGTCAACGGGAGGGTGCCGGCCAGGTGGGCGGCGGAGAGTTCGCCGATGGAGTGGCCGATGAGCGCGGTGGGCTGGATGCCTGCTTGCTGCAGGAGGCGGTAGCCGGCGACGTGGTGGGCGAACAGTGCGGGCTGGGCGTACAGGGTGGTGTCCAGCAGTGCGGCGTGTTCGGTGTCGGGCTGGGCGAACATCACCTCCCGCAGCGGCACGCCGG
>NZ_BAAAPF010000377.1:0-6198 GCF_039531005.1 Streptomyces synnematoformans | reverse complement strand
GAGAGCACGAGCTCCTCGTGCTCGCGGCGGAGGCGGGAGAGGGGGCCCGGGGCGGGCTTCGACGGCCTACGGGCCGCGGGGCGCGCGGCGCGGGCGGAGTGGACGAAGCTGCGCACCGTGCCCGGCACGTGGTGGCTCCTCCTCGCCGTCGCCGCCGTCACCGCGGCGGTCGGCGCGGGCGCGGTCAGCGGGCTGTCCACGGCGCACTGCCCGCCCGCCGGCTGCCGCGAGGACGTGGTGCGGACCAGCCTGGCCGGCGTGTGGGCCGGGCAGGCGCCGCTCGCGGTCTTCGCGTCGCTGGCGGTCACGGCGGAGTACGGCACGGGCACCATCCGGACGACGCTGACGGCCGTGCCCGCCCGGCTGCGGGTGCTGGCGGCGAAGGCCGCGGTGGTGGGCGCGGCGGTGCTGGTGGCGGGCGGGGCCGGGGCGTGGGGGGCGCTGCTCGCGGGGCGGGCGCTGGTGCCGGCGGGCTTCGCCCCGTACGACCTGGGGGCGGGCCCGGTGCTCCGGGCCGGCTTCGGGTCGGCGCTGTACCTGGCGCTGGTGGCGCTGCTGGCGCTGGGCGTGGGCACGGCGCTGCGGGACACGGCGGGGTCGGTCGCGGCGTGCCTGGCGGTGCTGTACGCGTCGCCGCTGGTGGCGGGGATGCTGTCGGATCCGGAGTGGGTGGAGCGGCTGCAGCGGTACGGGCCGGCGTCGGCGGGTCTTGCGGTGCAGTCGACGGTGGGCACGGACGGGTTGCCGATCGGGCCGTGGGCGGGTCTTGGCGTGCTGGCGGCGTGGGCGGCGGCGGCGCTGGCGGCGGGCGGCGCGGTGCTGCGGTCCCGGGACGCGTGAGACCGTGACCGGAGGCGTCGAGCGGGCACCGGTGCGGGCGCCCCGCGCCCCCGGTGCCCCCGGGCCCCGCACCCCGCCCCACACCCCGCCCCGCACCCCGCCCGGCGGGCCCGCCCCGCGGGGGACCGGCATGCGGGTCCCGCCGGTACGGGCGGGCCCACCGGCTGAGACCCGGCCGGCACCGGCGCGCCGCTACGACCGCGCCGACCGGCCCGGCACGCCGCCGCGTCACCCCCGCAGCGCCCGGCCCAGCAGCCGCACCCCCTCCGTCACGGCGTCGGGGTGGCTGGCCGCGTACCCCAGGACCAGGCCCGGCGGGCCGGGGCGGAGCCGGTGCCAGGACAGGGGCTGCACCTTCACGCCGCAGCCGAGCGCCGCCGCCGCCAACTCCGTGTCGGTCACCCCCGCCGGCCCCGTACCGTACGAACCGGCGCCGCCCCCTCCGTCGAACGTCACCGTCAGGTGCAGCCCCGCCGCCGCGCCGTGCACCACCGCGCCCGGCAGGTGCTCCGCGACCGCCGCGATCATCGCGTCCCGCCGCCGCCGGTGCCGCCCCCGCAGCAGCCGCAGGTGCCGCTCCAGCTCCCCCGACTCCATCAGCCGCGCCAGCACGAGCTGCGGCAGCACCGCGTTGCCCAGGTCGGTGAACCGCTTGGCGTTCACCAGCGCGTCCCGGTACCCCGGCGGCGGCACCACCCAGCCCACCCGCAGCGCCGGCGCCAGCAGCTTCGACACGCTGCCCATGTAGCAGACCCGCTCCGCGAGCATCGCGCGCAGCGCGGGCACCGGCGGCCGGTCGTAGCGGTGCTCGGCGTCGTAGTCGTCCTCCAGCACGAGCCGGTCGCCGGCCTCCGCCCAGCGCAGCAGCTCGCGGCGGCGCTCGCCGCTGAGCACCGCGCCGGTCGGGAACTGGTGCGCCGGGGTGAGCAGCACCGCGCGGGCGCCGGTGGCGTGCAGCTCGTCGACGCGTATGCCGTCGGCGTCGACCGGGACCGGGACGATGTCCAGCCCGCTGTTGTCCAGATGCTGGCGCGTGCCGAGCGAACCGGGGTCCTCCACCGCCACCGCCGGCACGCCGTCGGCGCGCAGCACCGGGTGGAGCAGGGTGAGCGCCTGGGCGGTGCCGGCGACGATGACGACGTCGTCGGGGTCGGCGCGGATGCCGCGGTTGCGGGCGAGCCAGCCGGCGACGGCGCGGCGCAGGGCGCGGGCGCCGTGCGGGTCGCCGTAGCCGAGGTCGGCGGCGGACAGCTCGGCGAGGACGGCGCGCTCGGCGCGGAGCCAGGCGGCGCGCGGGAACGCGGCGAGGTCGGGCGGCCCGGGGGTGAGGTCGATGCGGGCCGGGGCGGCGCGCAGGGCGTCGAAGGCCTCGGGGCCGGGGGCGGCGGGAAAGAACACGGCGGCGTCCCTCCCCGCCGCGG
This sequence comes from Streptomyces synnematoformans, assembly GCF_039531005.1. Classification (NCBI taxonomy): domain Bacteria; kingdom Bacillati; phylum Actinomycetota; class Actinomycetes; order Kitasatosporales; family Streptomycetaceae; genus Streptomyces; species Streptomyces synnematoformans. The sequence goes on along the minus strand of NZ_BAAAPF010000377.1, from coordinate 3,937 downwards.
CGGGGAGGGACAGCACCACGCCCCCCGCGGCGGCGGAGGAGGGCACACCCGCGGAGCCCAGCGCGCGCACCTCCGCCCCCTGGCCCGCCCCGGCCCCGGGCGCCACCGCGCCGCCCGCCCCCACGGGTGCCGGGGGCGCCGCGACCACCACCGTCCCGCCGCGCCGCCGCCCCTCGACGTGCCCGTCCTCCGTCAGCCGCCGGTACGCCTCCGTGACCACCCCGCGCGACACGCGCAGCTCCGCCGCCAGCACCCGCGTCGGCGGCAGGCGGCTGCCCACCGGCAGCCGCCCGTCCGCGATCCCCTCCCGGAGCCGCCGCGCCAGCCAGTCCGCCATCCCGCCCGCCGGCGCGTCCCCGACGTCGAGCTGCAGGAAATCCGACCCGTACGCTTTGGACCTCTCGGAGGCCGCCTTCCCCACCCCGTTCATGAGGCCATCGTGGCACGCGCCACCGACAACGCCCCGCCCGGAGCCCGCCGCCCTCACTCCCCGAAGACGAACTCCGGCGCCGCCCCCGTCAGCACCGCCGACTTCGCCGCCACCCCCCACAGCCGCGCCAGCTCCCCCTCCACGGCACCCGTCAGCTCCGCCACGTCCGCCGCGGCCGTCCCGTGGACGCCCTCCGCCACCACCAGCACCCTGCGCGTCTCCGCACCCACCGCCGAGTAGCCGCTCTGCCGGTTCGTCCAGCGCCGGGCGTGCGCGCGCCCCGCGGAGTCGGCGAAGGTCACCTCGCCCGCCGCCGGATGCTCGGTCCCGCCGCCGAACGTCGTGTACGTCTCGTCGCCGCCCGCGCGGCGCACCTGCAGCCACGGCTCGGCGATCCGGTCCACGTCCAGTACGGCGACGGGGATCGCGTACGCCATCGAGACCGCGTTGCACAGGTCCACGACCGGGTGAATCCGCGGCAGCGCGCCCTCCCGCCGCAGCCGCCGCAGCAGCGACTCCGACGCGCACCGGTACTGCGTCGGCCGCAGCCCCATGCGGGTGTACGTCCGCCGCCACGCCCGCACCTCGGGGAACTCCCCCTCCGTGCCCTCCGCCAGCCGCCGCCGCGCGACGTCCGTGTACGCCGCGATCCGCGCGTCCAGCTCCCCCCCCCCGCCGAACCCCCCGCCGGACCCCCCGGCGCCGCCGCCGGAACCGGCCCCGCCGGAGCCGCCCCCCGCCACGGCTCCGTACACCGCCCCCGCCACCAGCTCCGGAAACTCCGCCCGCAGCTCCTCCGCATGCCCGAACCGCATCGTCACGCCACCGCCAGCTTCGCGCCCAGCCCCACGAACGACGCCGCGAACACCCGCCGGATCGCCGTCAGCACCCGCGGCCGCCCCAGCACCTGCCCCCGCACCGCCGCGGCGCACATCCCGTACGCGACGAACACCACGAACGTCAGCCCCGTGAACACCGCGCTCAGCCGCAGCATCGCCGCCACCGACCCCTCCTCGCCCGCCGGCACGAACTGCGGCAGGAACGCCACGAAGAACATCGTCAGCTTCGGGTTGAGCAGGTTCAGCAGCACGCCGGAGACGATCACCCGCCCCGCGGGCCGCGGACCGGACGACGCGCCGCCCGGCCCGCCCGGCGCGTCGTCCCCGACGGCGAGCGCGTCCTTGTCGCGCAGCGTCGACCACGCCATGTACAGCAGGTACGCGACCCCCAGGTACTTCACCACCTCGAACGCCAGCGCGCTGGCGTGCAGCAGCGCCGCCAGCCCGGTGACGGTCGCGACGGCGTGCGGCACGGTGCCGAGGGTGCAGCCGAACGCGGCCACCACGCTCGCGCGCCGGCCGTGGGCCAGCCCGGCGGCCAGGGTGTAGACCACGCCGGTGCCCGGCGTGACGACCACGACGAGCGTGGTCAGCAGAAAGGCGGTGCTCAAGGAGGCCTCCGGCGACGGCGATGGCGGCTGTACGCCACTGAACGCCACCCACCCTCGCCCACCGATGGCCTGACGGGCAGAGCCAAAGGAGGACGAGATCACCGGTCCATAAACCGTCCGCCGCTACGGCTCCACCCCCGCCGCGTACCAGAGTCATGCGCGTCAAGCCAGCCCTCGGGGCCGCCCGAGAACACCCGAGGATTGACTTGGGCGGATCGTCGCGCCCACGATGACCACGATCTTCGCGGCGCCCGGCACCCGGGTCCGGCCGCACGACGTACGGGGTCCACCGGGACCGGCCGGCGGCGGGAACGCCGGTCGACCGGAGGAACGCCGACCAGCTACGGAACGAGGACGCCGTGGAACCGTTGGAAGCCGTCGCGCTCGCCGGCGCCGGACTTGCCGCCGGCGGCATGAACGCGGTCGTCGGCTCCGGCACCCTCATCACCTTCCCCACCCTCCTCGCCCTGGGCTACCCCCCGGTCCTCGCGAACGTCTCCAACAACCTCGGCCTCGTCCCCGGCGTCCTCGGCGCCGTCTACGGCTACCGCCGCGAGCTGCGCGGCCAGCGCCGCCGCATACTGCGCTTCGGCACCGCCTCCGTCCTCGGCGGCCTGGCCGGCGCGCTGCTGCTCCTGCAACTGCCGGCCGAGACGTTCCAGGCCGTGGTCCCCGGCCTCATCCTCACCGCCTGCGCCCTGGTCCTCCTCCAGCCCGTCCTCAGCCGCCGGCTCGCCCGGCGCGCCGAGGACGGCGACACGGACGGCGGCGCCCCGATGTGGCTCACGATCCTCGGCACGGGCGTGTACGGCGGCTACTTCGGGGCCGCGCAGGGCGTCATCCTCATGGGCCTGTTCGGGGCCTTCGTACGCGACGACATCCAGCGCCTCAACGCCGTCAAGAACGTGCTCGCCGCGCTCGTCAACGGCGTCGCCGCGATCGTCTTCATCCTCGTCGCCGACGTCGACTGGACCGCGGCCGGCATCATCGCCTCCGGCTCCATCGTCGGCGGCATCCTCGGCGCCCACCTGGGCCGCAAGCTGACGCCCACCCTGATGCGCGCCGTCATCGTCACCGTGGGCACCACCGCCGCCCTCACGATGATCATCAGCTGAACGCTACGGCTGCGCGGTGTCGTTCCGCCAGACCGTGACGTCGAGGACGACGTAGCTGCTCGGGTCGCTCTGCGGCGAGAGACCCTGGAACGTGATCAGGGCGACGTGCCCGGCCTGGGTCTCCAGGCAGATGTGCGCACCCTCCTCGACGTCGCCGAGGTAGATCGACTCGGCGTAGCGGGTGACCTCGCGGCAGGTGTCGAGCGTGGGTTCCTCGGTGGGCTGGAGCAGGACGAACCTGCCGTGGTCGGTCTGCAGATAAGGCCCGCTGGCGTACTCGATGTCGCCGTCGCCGTCGGTCTCCGGCCTGAGCGGTTCGTCGTTGAGGTTGAGGTGGTACGACGCGGGCAACTCGATGCCGTCGTACCCGGCCGGTTCCGGGTCCGCGGGGGGCGCGCTCGCGGTCGGGTCCTCGTCCGGCTGCGTGCCGCCGGTGTCCTGCTGCTTGCCGTCGCCGTCGTCGTTGGTCCGGGGCTTGGTGTCCGAGGAGCGGTCCTGCCGGCCCGCATCGCTGCTGCCGCCGCTGCCGTCGTCGTCCTGGAGGGTGTTCACCAGGTACGCGCCGCCGCCGGCGCCCAGGAGCAGGGCGCCGGCCAGCAGGCCGGCGAAGAGCCCGACGCGCCGCTTGCGGGGCCGGGGGGCGGGCTGCTCCTGCACCTCCGGCCGCGGGTGGGGCGGGTCGGGGCGGCGGGCGCCGGGGGCGGGGGCGGGCTGGTGCCGGGTGGGCGGTTCGGCCGGGCCCGCGGTCTGGGTGGGCGGGTGGACGGGGGCCGCGGCGGCGGTCTGCGTCGTCTCGGCGTCCGCGGCGGGAGGGTTCGGGGCGGCCGGGGCGGCCGGCGCGGCCGCGGCGGGCGGCGTGGCCGGATCGGACGGTGCCGACTGCGGGGCCGGGGCGGGCGGCGTTCCCGGTACGGATGGCGCGGCGGGCGGCGGCGTCGCGGA
>NZ_BAAAPF010000376.1:0-6202 GCF_039531005.1 Streptomyces synnematoformans | reverse complement strand
CCCGCCCGCCCGCGACACCCGGGCGGGCGGGCCGGCTACCAGGGCAGGTCCCTGATCTGCTGCACGCACAGCACGATGAACAGCCCGCCGGAGACGGTCAGCAGAACGTTGCTCAGCACGCCGTTGCGCCACTCCCGCGGGGTGCGGTCGGTGTTGAGCAGCCACACCAGCGTCAGCGCCAGGAACGGCATGAAGAACGCCCCCAGCACGCCGTACGCGATGACGATGGCGAACGGCTCGTCGAGCCACAGCAGCGTCATCGGCGGGAACGTCAGCCACAGCAGGTACGCCCGGAACGGCAGCGACCGCTCGCGGCTGCCGGCGGCGACCTCCCGCGCGCTGCCGTCACCGGCGCCGGCGCCGCCCCGCCCGCCGCGCCCGCCGCGGACGTTCTCGACGAAGTCCGCGAAGAGCAGGCTGACCCCGTGCCAGACGCCGATGAGCGAGGTGACGGAGGTGGCGAAGAAGCCGACCAGGAACAGCTTCGCGGTGGCCGTGCCGTAGCGCTCCTCCAGCACGTCGCCGAGGTCGACCAGGCCGTTGCCGCCCGAGTCCAGCGCGATGTTCGCGGCGTGCAGCAGCTCGGCGCCGACCAGCAGCATCGCGACGACGAAGACGCCGGTGGCGAGGTACGCGACGCGGTTGTCCAGCCGCATCACCTTCAGCCAGCCGATGTCCGTCCAGCCCTTGGCGTTGACCCAGTAGCCGTACGCGGCCATGGTGATCGTGCCGCCGACGCCGCCGATCAGGCCCAGGGTGTAGAGGAGCGAGTCGTCGGGCAGCGAGGGCCACAGCCCCGCGAACGCGTCCCCCGCGCGCGGGCCGACGCGGACCGCGACGTAGACGACGACCACGAACATGACGCCGACGAGGACGGTCATGACCTTCTCGAAGACCGCGTAGCGGTTGAACCAGACGAAGGCCAGGCCCGCGAGGCCGGTGAGGATGCCCCAGGTCTTCAGGTCCGGCCCGTCCGGGAAGAGCGCGACCAGCGGCAGCGCGGAGGACGACATGGCGGTGGCGCCGTAGACGAAGCCCCAGACGACGACGTAGACCGCGAAGTAGCCGGAGGTCCAGCCGCCGAGGGAGCGCCAGCCCTCGAACAGGGTCCGGCCGGTGGCCAGGTGCCAGCGGCCGACGGCCTCGGCGAGGGCGACCTTGACGACGCAGCCGACGACGGCGGCCCAGAGCAGCGTGTAGCCGAACTTGCTGCCGGCGAGCAGCGTGGCCACCAGGTCGCCGGCGCCGACGCCGGTGGCGGCGACGACGATGCCGGGGCCGATGTACCGCCACCGCGCCCTTCTCATCTCGGACGGTGCGGACGCAGGCTCGGTGCGGTCGGCCATCAGCGGCTCCTTCGCAGCTCGTCCCCCCTGCGATCCCCGGAATTGAAAGGGATCCGCGGACGGCCGCACAAGAGGGCGTCGGTGGCCGAACACAGCCGCGGGCTCTTGACCCGAGCATGCCAGGTTCACAACTATTGACGCGCACCACCGCCCCACACGACTCGATGTCGCCATGCACCACCCCACACCTCCACATCAGGAGCAGGCATGCGACTACACATACGGTCGGTGACCCTGACCGCGGTACTCTCCCTCGCCGCCGCCGGCACCCTCAGCGCGGCCGGCGCGGAACCGGCCGCCGAGACGGCCGGCACCACGGCGGCACCGGCACAGCGGAGCGAGGAGATCCGGCAGATCCGGCAGATCCGGCAGTACGAAATCCCCGGGCAGACCGGCCGCGAGGCCCGTACCCGCCTCGCCGCCACCGGCGTGTCCGTCGACGAGGTACGCGACCACTCCGTGGTCGTCTCCGCCGACGGCGCCCAGGCCCGGCAGCTCCGCGCGCTCGGCTACCGGCTGGAGCGGCTCCCCGACCCGCCCGCCCGGCTCGCCGGGAAGACCCCGACGCCGCTCGACTTCCCGCCGGCCGACTCCGGCTACCACAACTACGCGGAGATGACCGCGGAGATCGACCGGCGGATCGCCCAGCGCCCGGACCTCATCAGCAAGCGGGTCATCGGCACCTCGTACGAGGGCCGCGACATCGTCGCCGTCAAGATCAGCGACAACGTGGCCGCCGACGAGGACGAGCCCGAGGTGCTCTTCACCCACCACCAGCACGCCCGCGAGCACCTCACCGTCGAGATGGCGCTGTACCTCATCGGCGAGTTCGCGGACGACTACGGCACCGACCGGCGGATCACCGACGCTGTCGACGGCCGGGAGATCTGGATCGTGCCCGACCTCAACCCGGACGGCGGCGAGTACGACATCGCCGCCGGCTCGTACCGCAGCTGGCGCAAGAACCGCCAGCCCAACCCCGGCTCCGGCGCGGTCGGCACGGACCTGAACCGCAACTGGGACTACCGCTGGGGCTGCTGCGGCGGCTCCTCGTCCAGCCCGTACTCGTCGACCTACCGCGGCAGCGCCCCGGAGTCGGCCAAGGAGGTCCGGGTCGTCGCCGACTTCGCGCGCAGCCGGGTCGTCGGCGGCGAGCAGCAGATCACCGCGGGGATCGACTTCCACACGTACAGCGAGCTGGTGCTCTGGCCGTACGGGTACACGTACAACGACACCGCTCCCGGGCTGACGCAGGACGACCACGACGCCTTCGCCGCGGTCGGCGGGAAGATGGCCGCGAGCAACGGCTACACGCCGCAGCAGTCGAGCGACCTGTACATCACGGACGGGACGATCAACGACTACCTCTGGGGCGAGCAGAAGATCTTCAGCTACACCTTCGAGATGTATCCGCGCTCGGCCGGCGGCGGCGGCTTCTACCCGCCCGACGAGGTCATCGAGCGGGAGACCAGCCGCAACCGGGACGCGGTGCTGCAACTGCTGGAGAACGCCGACTGCATGTACCGCTCGATCGGCAAGGAGGCTGAATACTGCACCGGCTGACGCCGGGGTACGGCACCGGCTGACGCCGGAGCGGCGCACCGCCCGACGCCGAAGCGCGCCCCCGCGAGCGGGGGCGCGCTGCACCGCGGCGGGCCGGCCGGTCAGGCGGCACGGCCGTAGCCGCCGAGCGCCTCCCGGACGGTGACCTCCCGGGCGGGTGCCGGGGACTCGCCGCGCTCGGCGGCCTTGAGCCGGCGGTCGACGGCGCGTTCGCGGCGGTCGAAGTACAGGGCCGGGCCGACCAGGATCGCGGCCATGAAGAGCAGGACCAGGGTTCCGACGGTGTAGTCGAGGATCGCGTTCATGTCCTCTACGGTCCCGGATCCTTGCACACACAAACAGTGGCAGCCCTGCCACAGCTCTTCGAATTACTGCCATCCGTGCGGCATACTGGCCCCATGCTCTCCAACGTGGTGTGTCTGCTCACCGACGACGTCAACGCCTTCGAGCTGGGCGTCGTCTCCGAGGTCTTCGGCATGGACCGCCGCGAGGAGGGCCTGCCGCTCTACGACTTCGCCTTCGCCGCCCCGCGCCCGGGCCGCGTCACCGTCCACCCCGGCCTGCCCGTCGACGTGCCGCACGGCCTGGAACGCTTCGCCGGCGCCGACCTGATCGCCATCCCGGCCGGGCAGCAGTTCGCGTACCGCGACTTCCCGCCCGAGCTGCTGCACGCGCTGCGCGAGGCGGTGGCGCGCGGCACGAAGGTGCTGAGCGTCTGCACCGGCGCGTTCCTGCTCGCCCAGGCCGGGCTGCTGGACGGCCGCCACTGCACGACCCACTGGCTCTACACCGACATGCTCAGGCGGGAGTACCCGCGGGCGCGGGTCGAGCCCGACGTGCTCTACGTCGCCGACGGCCCGGTGATCACCTCCGCCGGCACCGCCTCCGGCATCGACGCCTGCCTCGCCCTCGTCCGCGAGGAGCAGGGCAGCCGGGTGGCCAACGCCATCGCCCGGCGCATGGTCGTACCGCCGCACCGGGACGGCGGCCAGGCGCAGTACATCGAGCGGCCGGTGCGCGGCACGTGCGACGACGACGCCATCGCCCGGGTGCTGGCCTGGCTGCAGGAGCACCTGGACGAGGACGCGACGGTGGAGCAGCTCGCGGCGCGTGCGCACCTGGCGCCGCGCACGTTCGCCCGCCGCTTCCAGCAGGAGACGGGGACGACGCCGTACCAGTGGCTGCTGGGCCAGCGGCTGCTGCTCGCGCAGCAGCTGCTGGAGGAGACCGACGCCACGGTGGACGCCATCGCCTCCCGCGCCGGCTTCGGCAACGCGGCGACGCTGCGCCACCACTTCCTGCGCCGGCTGGACACCACCCCGAACGCCTACCGGCGGACGTTCCGCGGCCCGGCCGTCGGCGCGGGGCGCTGACGGCCGGGCCGGAGGGGGCGGAAGAGACGGCGGGGGCGGCGGGGACGGCCGGATCAGCCGAGCACGGCCAGGCAGTCGATCTCCACGAGCAGCCCCGCGGGCAGCCCGACGTACACGGTCGTACGCGCCGCCGGCGGCTGCTCCAGCTCCGCGAAGTAGGCGTCGTAGATCTGGTTGAACTCGGCGAAGTGCGCCGTGTCGGTGAGGTACACGCGGATCATCACCGCGTCCTCCCAGGACGCGCCGCCCTCCTCCAGCACCGCCTTGACGTTGGACAGCGTCTGCTCGGTCTGCGCGCGCAGCGTCGGGCCCGCCGGGGTCGGCGGCTTGCCCTCCTCGGCCGGCAGGAAGCCCACCTGGCCGGCGACCTGCAGGATGTTGCCCTTGCGCACGCCCGCGGAGAAGCGCGCTGGCGGCGGGACGTGGTTGGCGGGGGTGACGGCGGTCTTTACGGCCTTGTCGCTCATACGGGGACTCTTCCGGAGTAGTCGTCGCTGATCGCTGCCGCCGTGCGGCGCAGCTGCGGGAGGAGGGCCATCAGCTCGTCCGCGGTGACGACGACGTTCGGCGCCGACAGGGAGCAGGCGGCCGCGGTCCGGCCGTCCGCCCCGCGGATGGGGGCGCCGATGCAGTTGATGGACTCCTCGTGGCCGCCGAAGTCGGTGGCCCACCCCTGCTCGCGCACCGTGGCCAGCTCGGCGAGCAGAGCCTGCGCGTCGGGCGTCGAACGGGGGGTGTACATGGGGTAGTCGAGCCGCTCGGCGACGGCGCGCCGCTCCGGCTCCGGCAGGTCGGCCAGCAGCAGCTTGGCCACGGCCGCGACGGTGATCGCGACGGGCCGGCCGATGCGCGAGTACATGCGCACCGGGTAGCGGCTGTCGACCTTGTCGATGTACATCACCTCGCGGTCCTCGTAGACCGCGAGGTGGACGGTGTGCCCGGTCGCCTCGCCGAGCCGGACCAGGTGCGGATGGGCGATCTCGCGTACGTCCAGGCTCTCCGCCGCCGCCTGGGCGAGGGCGAAGAGCCGGGCGCCGAGCCGGTAGCGCTGGTCGTCCTGGCGGTAGACCAGGCCGTGCTCGCGGAGGGTGCGCAGCAGCCGCATCGCGGTGGTCTTGTGCACGCCGAGCCGCGCGGCGACCTGGTCCAGGCCGGCGGGCCCCTCCGCGAGCATCGGCAGGATGGCGAGCGCGCGGCCGACCGACTGGCTCATCGCGACCTCCCACCGTGCGTCGTGCCGTCCCGGTCGGCCGGTCCACCGTTGACCAGCCGTTCGCCCGGATGTTAGACAGCGGTGTCGATATACGCAATGAGCGTTGCACATGGTGCAACCAAACTGCTGGAGGGCTTCATGGAAGCGCTCGCCGCGCTGGCCGAGCTGGCGGAAGAACGTATCGACCACCGCTTCAAGGGCCTGCCGCCCGACGCCGCCGGCAGCACCGTCGGCGAGCTGGCCGCCGCGCGCCGGTCGCTGTTCACCGGCGGCTTCACCACCCCCGTGCTGGCGCTCTCCGCCCCCGCGCTGGAGCACAACCTCGGCGCGCTCGCCCGCTTCGCCGCCGCACACGGCCTCGCCTTCGCGCCGCACGGCAAGACGACGATGGCCCCGCAGCTCTTCGCCCGCCAGCTCGACCGGGGCGCCTGGGGCATCACGGTCGCGGTCCCCCACCAGGCCCGGGTGGCGCGGGCGTTCGGCGTCCGGCGGATCTTCCTCGCCAACGAGCTGGTCGACCCCGCGGCGCTGCGCTGGCTCGCCGGCGAGCTGGCCGCCGACCCGGACTTCCGGCTCGTCTGCTACGTCGACTCGGTGCGCGGCGTCGAGCTGACCGACTCGGCGCTGCGCGCGGCGGGGGCCGTCCGGCCGGTGGAGGTCACCGTCGAGCTGGGCGCCGGCCCGGACGCGCGCACCGGCGCCCGGAC
>NZ_BAAAPF010000375.1:0-6255 GCF_039531005.1 Streptomyces synnematoformans | reverse complement strand
TGGGGCCGGCCGGCAAGGCGGCGCTGCTGGCCGGGCTGGCCGCGGAGCGCGGCGCGGCGCTGGTGGCGGCCGAGAAGCAGCCGCACCGGGCCCGGCTGGTCGCCCGCGCGCTCGCCGGCAACCCGGGCCCGTACCAGGTCGTCGTCGCCGACGGCACCCGCCCGGCCTGGCGCCCCGGCGGCTTCGACCGCGTCCTGGTCGACGTCCCGTGCACCGGCCTGGGCGCCCTGCGCCGCCGCCCCGAGGCCCGCTGGCGCCGCCGCCCGGAGGACCTGGAGGGCTTCGCGCCGCTGCAGCGGGCGCTGCTGGACGGCGCGCTGCACGCGGTACGCCCCGGGGGCGTCGTCGGCTACGTCACCTGCTCCCCGCACCCCGCCGAGACCCGCGCGGTCGTCGACGACGCGAGGAAGGCGGCCGGCGCCCCCGGCGCCGAGCTGCTCGACGCCCGCCCGCTGCTGCCCGGCGTGCCGGACCTCGGCGAGGGACCGGACGTCCAGCTCTGGCCGCACCGCCACGGCACCGACGCCATGTACCTCGCGCTGCTGCGCCGCACCGGCTGAGCCCCGGAGCACCCCCGGAGCACACGGCCCCCGGCACGGCCGGCCGGCACCGAACCGACATTCCGGTCCCCGGCCGGTGAACAGGGGGTGCAGCACGGGTACCGCGGCAGTTCGCGCGGCGCGGACATGGCAGGCTGGGGGCATGGCAGTCCAGATCAACCCCAGCATCCTGTCCGCCGACTTCGCGCACCTCGCCGATGAGGCGGCAGCCGTCTCCGGTGCCGACTGGCTCCACGTCGACGTCATGGACAACCACTTCGTGCCCAACCTGACGCTCGGCGTCCCGGTCGTCGAGTCGCTGCGCCGGGCCACCGACACCCCCCTGGACTGCCACCTGATGATCGAGGAGCCGGACCGCTGGGCCCCCGCGTTCGTGGACGCGGGCGCCGGCTCCGTCACGTTCCACGCGGAGGCGGCCGCCGCGCCGGTGCGCCTGGCGCGCGAGCTGCGCGCCAAGGGCGCGCGCGCCGCGATGGCGCTCAAGCCGGCCACCCCGGTCGAGCCGTACGAGGACCTGCTGCCCGAGCTGGACATGCTGCTGGTCATGACCGTCGAGCCGGGCTTCGGCGGCCAGGCGTTCCTGGACATCATGCTGCCCAAGGTGCGCCGCACCCGGGAGCTGATCGCCAAGCACGGCCTGGAGCTGTGGCTGCAGGTCGACGGCGGGGTCTCCGCGGAGACCATCGAGCGGTGCGCCGAGGCGGGCGCGGACGTGTTCGTCGCCGGCTCCGCGGTGTACGGGGCCGAGGACCCGGCCGCCGCGGTGCGGGCGCTGCGCGCCAGGGCGGCGGCGGCCGGCGAGCGGGCGGCCTGGACGGCCGGCTGCCCCTAGCGTCCGCGCGCACCACCGCACCACCGCACCACCCGCCCCACGGCCCCGGCCCCCTCGGAGCCGGCGCCTCCGGGGCCGGATCGTGAAAGTATGGACCACGAAGCAGCGCCTTGTGAGCGCGCCGCTGGGCAGAGCAAAGGAGATCGCGGTGTCGACGGGCCGGACGGCTGCGCGGATGGGACCCGCGGAGCTGGTACAGGCGGCGGCGATGGCCCGCCGCTTCTACCTTGAGGGCAAGTCCAAGATCCAGATCGCCGACGAGTTCGGCGTCAGCCGCTTCAAGGTCGCCCGGGTGCTGGAGACCGCGCTCGAACGGGACCTCGTACGGATCGAGATCCGCGTCCCCGCCGAGCTCGACGCCGAGCGCTCCGACGCCCTGCGCGCCCGCTTCGGCCTGCGCCACGCCGTCGTCGTGGAGGCGCCGGCCGACGCCGTGCCCGACACCCGCGACCCGGAGAACCTCGGCAGTGTCGCCGCCGACCTGCTCGCCGAGCTGGTCACCGAGGGCGACGTGCTGGGCCTGGCCTGGGGCCGGTCCACGATCAACATGGCGCAGGCCCTGCACCGGCTGCCCCCGTGCACGGTCGTCCAGCTGACCGGCGTCTACGACGCGGGCACCGCCGAGCGCGGCTCGGTGGAGGCGGTGCGCCGCGCGGCCGAGGTCGCCGGCGGCGAGGCCCACCCCATCTACGCGCCGATGCTGCTGCCCGACGCCGCCACCGCCACCGCGCTGCGCAGCCAGACCGGGGTGGCCCGCGCCTTCGAGTACTTCGACAAGGTGACCGTCGCCGCCGTCTCCATCGGCTCGTGGGAGGAGGGCATCTCCACCGTCCACGACATGCTCTCCGAGGAGGAGCGCGAGCACTACGCGTCGCTCGGCGCCGCCGCCGAGATGTCCGCGCACCTCTTCGACGCCGAGGGCCGGCGCATCGGCCGCGACCTCGGGGAGCGGTGCATCACCGTCGAGGCCGACCGGCTGCGCCGGATCCCCGAGGTGGTCGCCATCGCCGGCGGCGCACGCAAGCGCGAGGCCGTCGTCGCGGTGCTGCGCTCGGGGCTGGTCACCAGCCTGGTCACGGACACCGTCGCCGCGGACTACCTGCTGGACGAGGTGGCGCCGGGGCCCCGCCCCGCGCTGGAGCGCGCCGACCCCGACGCCCGGTAGCCCCGCGGGGCCCGTCCCGTACGCGGCGCACGGCCGTCCCGTACGGGCCCTGCCGCGGCCCGCGCCGTCAGTCCCGCGGAGCCGGCGGGGGCCCGGACAGGGCGGCCGGGATCTGGGCGCGCGAGGTGAAGCCGAACCTGGCGAGGATGTGCTCCACGTGCGCGTCGACCGTGCGCTTGGAGATCACCAGCTTCTCGGCGATCTCCCGGTTCGTCAGCCCCTGCGCGACCAGCCCCGCCACCTGGCGCTGCCGGGGCGTGAGCCCGTCGCCCGGGCCGGGCGGCTGGGGCGGGACCGCCGCCGCGGCCGGGGCCGCCTCGTCGTCGAGCGCGAGCGCCACGGCGGCGTCGACGGGCAGCCGGCCGCCCTCCCCGAACGCGGTCTCGTAGCCGTCGTTGCCCAGCGCCTCGCGCGCCTCGCCGGCCGCACCCGCGTGCAGGTCGTGCAGGACGGAGATGCCGAACCGGGGCTCCTTGACCGCCCGGCGCCACAGCGCGTCCGCCGCGCCCTGGAGCGCGGCGACCCGCTCGAAGTGCCGCAGCTCCGCGGCGCGCCAGGCGAAGCCCTCCAGGAAGTGCGCGATGCCCGTCAGGTCGTGCAGCACGGCCTTGGTGCGGATGCCCTGCCGCGCGCACTCGATGCTCTCGCGGTGCTCGCCCTTCAGCCACAGGCCGATGCTCTTGACCCACAGGGCCCACCCGCGCGACCACAGCTCGGCGGGGGTGTCCGCGTTGCGCCGCAGCGAGTCCTCGCAGAGCGCGATGCCCTCGCCCGTACCGCCGTTGAGGACGTGGAAGAAGCCCGCGAAGAAGCCGCTCATCAGCAGCCCGGCCGTGTCGCCCTGCTCGGCCAGCTCCCGGCGGGCCGCCTCGAAGCCCTCGGCGACGCCCTCGGTCCGGCCCCGGAAGTAGCGGGTGTGGTGGCGGAAGGCGCGGGTCCAGGCGAGCCCGGCGCGGTCGTCGATGCGCAGCGCCACCGCCTCGGCCTCGTCCAGCAGCGCGAAGGTGTCGCCGCGCTCGCCCTGCAGGTCCATGAACCAGCAGGTCAGCCAGAGGGCCTTGACCCGCTCCCGGCGCTCCTCGGGGCAGCGGTCGAGGGCGCGGCGCAGCCAGTAGCGGCCCTCGGTGAGCAGTCCGGTGCAGTGCCAGAACCCCCACAGCATCGTGGCCATCTTCAGGCCCGCGGCCGCGTCGGCCGGGTCGGCGACGCAGAACTCCAGCGCGACCCGTATGTCGTCCTGGTCGCGCACCATCTGCCGCAGCAGCGGGACCTGCCGGTCGCCGAGCCACTCGGCGTCGAACAGCCGCGCCCGGCGCAGGAAGTGGTCGCGGTGCCGGCGCCGGGTCCGCTCCGCCTCCGCGCCGGGGCCCAGCCGCTCCAGGCCGTACTCCCGGATGGTGTCGAGCATCCGGTAGCGGGTGCCGTCCTCGGCATCCACCCGCACCACCACGGACTTCTCGACCAGCCCGATCAGCGCGTCGAGCACGTCCTCGGCGGGCAGCGCCCCCGCGGCGCCGACGGCCTCGGCGACCTCCAGGCTGAACTCCCCGGCGCAGACCGCGAGCCGGGACCACAGCAGCCGCTCCGGCTCGGTGGACAGCTCGTAGCTCCAGCCGATGGTGGTACGCAGCGTCTGGTGCCGCGGCACGGCGGTGCGCCGGCCGCCGGTGAGTAACCGGAAGCGGTGGTCGAGCCGGGTCAGCATCTCCTCGGGGGAGAGCACCCGCAGCCGGCTGACCGCCAGTTCGATGGCCAGCGGGATGCCGTCGAGGCGGCGGCAGAGCGCGCGGACGTCGGCGCGGTTGTCGTCGTCGACGGCGAAGCCGGGCACGGCGGCGGCCGCCCGGTCGGTGAACAGCCGCAGCGCGTCCTCCGCGGGCCCGGAGTCCGCGACGTCCAGCGGCGGGATCGGCAGGATGTGCTCGCCCGCGACGTCCAGCGGCTGGCGGCTGGTGGCCACCACGCGCAGCTGCGGCGCGGCGCGCAGCAGCTCCTCGGCGAGCACGGCGCAGGCGTCGACGAGGTGCTCGCAGGTGTCGAGGATCAGCAGCGCCGTCTTGTCCTGGAGGTACGCGGCGAGCGCGTCCTGCGCCGGCAGCGCGGCCTGCTCCGGCAGGTCGAGCGCCGCGGCGACGGTGTTGGGCAGCAGCCGCGGGTCGGCGAGGGCGGACAGCGGCACGAGGGTGACCCCGTCGGGGAAGCGGGCGCGCAGCAGGTGCGCGCCGCGCACGGCGGTGCGGGTCTTGCCCACCCCGCCGGGGCCGGTGAGGGTGACCAGGCGGGCCTGCCGCAGACAGGTGTCGAGGAGTGCCAACTCCTGCCGGCGGCCGACGAAGCTGGTGGCCTCGGCGGGCAGCTCTCTGGCGTACATCCGACGACCGTACGGCGGCCGGGGGCGGGCGCCGCGGTGAGTCCGCGGGATTCAGCCGATCGAGGGGTGCGAGATGGCAGAATGCCCCGGTTCGAACGGGGGCGTGCGCCGCGGGCCGGGGAGCGGGTCAGCCGGCCGGGGGCCGCCAGTCGGCGACCAGCGCCAGCAGCCCGGGGAAGCGGGCTTCGAGATCCGCGACCCGCAGCTGGTTCCCGCGGGAGAGGCCGTACTGCCGCTGGCGGATGAGCCCGGCCTCGCGCAGCGTGCGGAAGTGGTGCGTGAGCGAGGACTTGGGGCGGTCGATGCCGAACCAGCCGCAGGGGTGGTCGATGCGCTCCGCCTCCAGCAGCAGCTTGCGCACCACGTACAGCCGCAGCGGGTCGCTGAGCGCGGCCAGCACGGCCTCCAGCCGCAGCTCCGCGCGCGCCGGCTCGGGCAGCGGCTCCGGCAGCTCCGCGGACTCGGTGAAGCTGCGGAAGCCGGTGGCGGCGTCGACGGCGGGACCGGCCGGGGCGGCGGTGGCGGCGGTGGGGGGCATCGGCGGACTCCTTCCTTGTACGAGTTGCATCGTACTGGAGAGGTGCTGTACGAATCTAGTCGTACTAGTCGCTGTACGAGATGGCTCGTACAGTGTCGGCTCACCCCCGCCCCTGGAGCGCGCATGACGGCCCACACCCGCCGGACGGACCCCACCGCCGCCACCCGTACCGCCGGCACCGGCGCGGCCGCCGGGCCGCCGCCCGGGTCGCGGCGCTGGATGTGGCTGGCCGCCTGGCCCGTCGTCGTCGCGCTCGCGCTCTCCAACGAGCCCGCGCCGCTCTAC
This sequence comes from Streptomyces synnematoformans, assembly GCF_039531005.1. Classification (NCBI taxonomy): domain Bacteria; kingdom Bacillati; phylum Actinomycetota; class Actinomycetes; order Kitasatosporales; family Streptomycetaceae; genus Streptomyces; species Streptomyces synnematoformans. Next base: position 504 of record NZ_BAAAPF010000375.1, on the reverse strand, counting down.
GTGCTGTGGCAGGACCGGCTCGGCTTCTCCGCCGCCACCATCACGCTGGTCTACGCCGGCTACATCGCCGGCCTGCTCGCCGCCCTGACCTTCGCGGGCACCCTCGCCGACCGCTACGGCCGCAAGCCCGTGCTGCTGCCGGGCCTCGCGCTGGCCCTGGTCGCCACCGCGCTCTTCGCCACCGCGCACTCCGTCGCCGTGCTGGGCGTGGCGCGCGTGCTCAGCGGGCTGGCCGTGGGCGCGTTCCTCGCGGCCGGCATGGCCGCCGTGGCCGACCTCGCGCCGGCGGGGGAGAAGCAGCTCGGCGGGCTGGTCGCCTCCGCCTCCATGGTCGGCGGTGCGGCGCTCGGGCCGCTGCTGGCGGGGGTGCTGTCCGAGACGCTGCCGCACCCGACGGTGCTCGTCTTCGCGGTGCAGGCCGGGCTGCTGCTCGCCGCGCTGCCGGTGGTGCTGCGGATGCCGCTGCGCCGGGCGCGCGCGGACCCCGCGCCGGGCACCGCGGCG
>NZ_BAAAPF010000374.1:0-6266 GCF_039531005.1 Streptomyces synnematoformans | reverse complement strand
CCCCCACACGCCGCACCCCGGCCCCGCGCCGCAGCACCCCGCACCGCAGCACCCCGCGCCGCACCCCGACACCCCCCGCCCCGGCGCCTACGACGACGCCCCGCCCCCCTACGCCACGCGCGACCCCCGCCGGCCCACCGGCCGCCCCGTACAGGACCCGGACACCGGCCCCTACCCGCACGACGGCAACCGCGGCGCGCACCCCGGCGCCGAAGCTCCCGATACCGGTGCCGTCGACGACACGGGCGAGGTCGGTGCCGTACGCACCTCGCAGACTCCGCACCCCGCCCACGGCACCCCGGGCGCCGAACGCCCCCGCCGCGGCAACGCCACCCCGAGCGTCCCCGCGCAGCACGACCCACGCGCACAACACGACCCGCGCACGCAAGGCGACACCCGCACGCAAGGCGGCACCCCCGCCCCCGACGACCCCCGCACCCACGGCGGCCCCGCCTCCGGCCAGCCCTCCGCGCCCGCGGACCCGCGGCACGAGATGCAGACCCCCGCCCGCGGCGTCGACCCGCGCCGCGCCGCCGCCCACCCGCACCGGCCCGCCCCGTCCCCCACCGCGAACGCCCCCAACGCGCCGAACGCCCCGAACGCACCCAACACCGGAAACACCCCCGCCCCGCCCGCGGCCGCGCCCCAGGCGCCACCCCGCCCCGCCGCGGAGCCCGCGCGCACCCAGGCCACCCCGGCCGACGCCCCGGACCCCCGCCCCGCCGCGACCGGCTCCGCCCCCGCCACCACCGGCGGCGCCACCCGCTTCGCCCGCTCCGCGGCGACCCCCGCGATGCCGGCCCTGCCCGCGCAGCAGTCGGGCCCGATCAGCGTGCGCACCCTCGGCCAGGGCGTGGCCTACGTCGACCAGTCCGCCGGCCCGCCCTCACAGGGCGGCCAGGGCAGCCAGGGCGGCCAAGGCGACCAGGGCAGCGGCGGACCACACCGCCCCGGCAACGCCGAAAACCCCGAGCGCCCCGAGTACCCCGAGCCCGAGTACTCCGAATACCCCGAAGACCCCGAAGACCCCGATGCCTACGACGCCCCCGACACCCCCGAAGCCGGCGCCCACACCCCGTACGACCCGTACGACGCCGCCAACGACTCCGCGTACGACCCCTACGCCTCCGCCGGCAACCCCGCGCCCGCCCCCGCCCACGCCCCGTACGACGCCGCCGACGAGCACACCGGCGGCCGTCGGCGCCGCCTCGGCGCCGGCACCCCTGCGGACGGCGGCCCGCCCGGGGACGACGGCGAACCGGCCGACACAGCCGCCCGCCCCCAGCAGCAATCCCAGCCCCACCCCCACCCCCACTCCCAGTCCCACCCCCAACAGCACCGCCAGCCGTCCCGCCCCGGCGCCGGTACCCGGCGCGACGCCATCGGACGGGCCTTCGCCATAGGAGCCCCCGACGCGTCCGCCGCCGAGGGCCCCGAGCCGCTCGACGGCCGGCACGGCGTCGTCGAGGTGGCCGCGCAGGACCCCGAGACGACCCCGCTGCGCCTCGACGACGAGATGCCGCCCGAGCCGCTGGACAACCCGCGCCGGCTGCTCGTCTGGCCCGAGCCCGACGCCGCCACGCAGCAGGCGCTGACCGCCCGCAACTACCGCCCCGTCGTGGTTCACTCCCGCGAGGAGCTGGACGCGCAGATCTCCGTCTCCCCCGCCGGGCTCTTCGTGGACCCGCTCACCGGCCCGATCACGCGCACCGCGCTGCAGTCGCTGCGGACGGCGGCGGTGAAGGCGTCCGTGCCGGTGCTGGTCACGGCCGGCCTCGGGCAGGCGACGCGGGAGGCGGCGTACGGGGCGGACCCGGCGGTGCTGCTGAAGGCGCTCGCGCCGCGCGACAGCGAGCAGCACCCGCCGCGCGTGCTCCTCTTCGAGGAGAACCCGGACATCGCGGACGCCCTGGCGGCGACCCTGGAGCGGCGCGGCATGCAGGTCATGCACGCCGCGTCGGACGAGCAGGCGGTGGACCTGGCGACCCGCTTCCGGCCGAACCTGGTCGTGATGGACCTGATGCGGATCCGCCGCAGGCGTACGGGCATCGTGGACTGGCTGAACGCGAACGGGCTGCTGAACCGGACGCCGATGGTGGTGTACACGGCCGTCGACATCAACCGCGCCGAGCTGCCGCGGCTGCGGTCGGGGGAGACGGTGCTGTTCCTGGCGGAGCGGTCGACGAGCGCGGAGGTGCAGAACCGGATCGTCGACCTCCTCGCCAAGATCGGTACGACGTAACCGGCGCACCCGCCCCGCACCGCAACCGGCCCGGACAAACCGGCCAGACGACGACCCGGCGGCCGGACAGGCACCAGACACACCGGCACACCAGACGCACCAGACGCACCAGACGCACCGGCGCGTCACAGCCGCGTGACCGGCAACTCCCCGTCCGCGTACCGCCGCCGCAGCACCTTCTTGTCGAACTTCCCCACGCTCGTCTTCGGCACCTCCCCGATCCGCGCCCACCGCTCCGGCAGCTGCCACTTCGCGATCCGCTCCCCGAGGTGCGCCCGCAGCTCCTCGTACGTCACCTCCGCGCCCTCGCGCACCACCACCGCCGCCAGCGGCCGTTCGTCCCACTTCTCGTCCGGTACGGCGATGACCGCCGCCTCCGTGACGTCCGGGTGGGCCATCAGGTGGTTCTCCAGCTCCATCGACGAGATCCACTCGCCGCCGGACTTGATGACGTCCTTCGCCCGGTCCGTCAGCGTCAGGTAGCCGTCGGCCGTGATCGTGCCGACGTCGCCGGTGCGCAGCCAGCCGTCCTCGCTGAACTTGTCCTCCGGCCGGAACGGCTCGCCGTCCGCGCCCCCGTAGTACGCGCCCGTGATCCACGGCCCGCGTACCTCCAGCTCCCCCGCCGACTCGCCGTCCTTCGGCAGCAGGGTCCCGTCGGGCCCGCGCAGCCGCGCCTCCACCGTGGCGGGGAAGCGCCCCTGCATCAGCCGGTACGGGTACTCCTCGGCCGGCTCCAGGCCGGGCGGCGGGTGCGCGATGCAGCCCAGCGGCGAGGTCTCCGTCATGCCCCACGCCTGGACGACGCGGATGCCGTGCCGCTCCTCGAAGCCCCGCATGAGCTGGGGCGGGCAGGCCGAGCCGCCGATGATGGCGGTGTGCACGGAGGAGACGTCGCGGGGCCGGGCGTCGAGTTCGTTGAGGAGGCCCTGCCAGATGGTGGGGACCGCGCCGCTGACGGTGGGCCGGCAGATCTCCATCATGTCGGCGATCGGGCCGGGCTGGAGGAAGCGGTCGGGCATCAGCAGGGAGGTGCCCGCCATGAAGGCGGCGTGCGGCAGGCCCCAGGCGTTGACGTGGAACATCGGCACGATCGGCAGCGCGAGGTCGCGCGGGGTGATGCCGAAGGACTCGGCGGCGAGGACGCCGAGGGAGTGCAGGTAGACGGAGCGGTGGCTGTAGAGGGTGCCCTTGGGGTCGCCGGTGGTGCCGGAGGTGTAGCAGAGGGCGGCGGCCTCGCGTTCGTCGAGCACGGGCCAGTCGTACGACTCGGGGCGGCCGGCGATGAGTTCCTCGTACTCGTGGACGGTGACGTGGGTGCCGTCGAGGAGCGAGCGGTCGCCGGGGCCGGCGACGACGACGTGCTCGACGGCGGGCAGCTGCGGCAGCAGCGGGACGAGGAGGGGGAGGAGGGTGCCGTTGGCGAGGATGACGCGGTCGCGCGCGTGGTTGACGATCCACGTGAGCTGGCGCGGGTCGAGGCGGAGGTTGAGGGTGTGCAGTACGGAGCCCATGGCGGGCAGGGCGAGGTACGCCTCCAGGTGCTCGGCGTTGTTCCACATGAGGGTGCCGACCGGCTCCTGCTGCCGTACGCCCAGCTCGTCGCGGAGCGCGTACGCGAGCTGCGCGGCGCGGGCGCCGACGGCGGCGTAGGTCCTGGCCTGCGGCGGCTCGTTGGCGCCGGTCCAGGTGAGGACTCGGGCGGAGCCGTGGACGGTCGAACCGTGGGTCACGATCCGGGAGATGGTCAGCGGTACGTCCTGCATCGTGCTCAACACGGAGGGCCTCCCGGGGGTAGGACACGTACAGACACGCAGAGACACACAGCGGTTACGCGCCAGTAATCGCTGGCGCTGATTCTGCTGGCGGCCGAGCACGTTGTCACTACCTCGGGCGGGGGTGTCTGCGCGCCGCAGGCGAGTGGCGCCCGTACGCGAGTGGCGCCCGTACGCGGGGGTCGCTACGCCGCCTGTGCCAGCGCCCCCAGCCCCGTGTCCTCCCGGAGCTTCGCCAGCGCGCGCGAGACCGCGCTCTTCACCGTCCCGACCGACACCCCCAGCACGGCCGCCGTCTGCGCCTCGCTCAGGTCCTCGTAGTACCGCAGCACCACCATCGCCCGCTGCCGCTCCGGCAGCCGCAGCACCGCGCGCCACATCGCGTCGCGCATCGCCTGGTGCTCCGCCGGGTCGGGGCCGGGGACGGGGGCGGGCTCGGGGAGGTCGTCGCCCGCGGCGTACTCGTCGACGCGGCGCTTGCGCCACTGCGAGGTGCGGGTGTTGAGCAGCGCGCGGCGCACGTAGCCGTCGAGTGCGCGGGGGTCCTCGATCCGGTCCCAGGCCAGGTAGGTCTGCGCCAGCGCGGTCTGCAGCAGGTCCTCGGCGTCCCAGGGGCTCGTGGTCAGGGAGCGCGCGGTGCGCAGCAGCACCGGCCCCCGCCGCGTCACGTACGCCGCGAAGGTCGGAAGGGGCGGGCGCGATGTGTCCGCCGCGGGGGCGTCGGCACTGCTGGCTGTGGACATGGCTCCACGCTAGAAGCGGCACCCTGGTCGGCGGATCGCCCGTAAGTCGCGATGCAGGCTCCACCCGAGGGAGTAGGTGCGCGGCCGGCCGGACCTCCCGTAGGTGGAGGGCGGGCCAGGATACCCGTCCGGGTACTAGGCCGGCGGTCCTATGGTCGCGGCCGGTGCGCGGGCCGCGCTGCCGCACGGGCCGGGAAGCCGGACGAAGCCGAGCGTAGTGCGTATGCACGAGGCGCGGCGGCGGAAGTACTCGATTCCGAGCGGGAAGCCCCCGCGGAACCGTCACCGGGAACGGAAGCGGGCGCGCGGCCGGCACCGTGACGGTGCGGCCGCGCGGCCTCCCCATGAGCACCCCGAACCGCGTGTCCTACCAGAGGTTGGTGAAGACGACCACCGTGTCCGACTGGTTGACGTAGTTGCCCAGGCCCTGGACGTTGGCGGTGTTGGACTCGTTGGTGCCGAGGCCGCTGTGGACCTGCTGGGTCTGGGCGCTGTTGCCGAGGTTGAGGCCGCCGACGCCGCCGAGCTGGCCGGTGATCCCGTTGTCCGCGTGTGCCACTCCTCCGAAGAGCGCGACAGCGAGCGGCAGAGAAGCTGCCGCGGCCAGGACGCGGGCCGTGCGAGTGCGTGCCATCTGGTTCCTCCTAGGTAACGGAAGACGGTTCCGTTGCCGGTGGTCGACCGGGGGTTCCGGCCGCCTCTCCGGCGGTGTGCGACGTCGCGAGATCATCGTTGCCCGGGGATCCCGGGACTATCGCGGAACGGTGCCCGGTTCCCCCGCAGGCATGGCCGACGCCGGGTAAACCCGCACAGCCGAACGCTTTCGGCTATCGAACATTCGTACGAGACTGGAGCCATGGACAGCTCCGTACACAGCTACGCCCTGACCGCCGCGCTGGCCGCCGCCCGCCGCGGCCTGCCCGTCTTCCCGCTGTCCCGCGCGAAGCAGCCCGCGGTCCGCTCCCCGCACCACGCCGACTGGCCGCGGGTGCCCTGCCGCGGGGAGTGCGGGCGCATAGGCCACGGCGTGTACGACGCGACCACCGACGCCGACGCGATACACACCCTGTTCGCCGCCGCGCCCTGGGCGACGGGGTACGGCATCGCGTGCGGCCGGCCGCCGCATCACCTGATCGGGCTCGACCTCGACGTGAAGACGGGGACGGACGCGCTCGGGGTGTTCGAGTCGCTGCTCGCCGCGCACCGGATCGTGCTGCCGCCCACGGTCGTCGTCCGCACCCCGAGCGGCGGCCGGCACATCTGGCTCACCGGCCGCCCCGGCCGCACCGTCCCCAACTCCGCGGGCCGCCTCGCCCCCGGCGTCGACGTCCGCGGCACGGGCGGCTACGTCGCCGGCCCCGGCTCCCGCACCCTGCACGGCGCGTACCGCCTGGCCCCCCGCTCCACCCGCACCCCGGCCCCGGCCCCGAGAGCCCTCCTCCGCCTCCTGACCCCCCCCCCCCCCCCCCCCCCCCCCCCCCCCCCCCCCCCCCCCCCCCCCCCCCC
>NZ_BAAAPF010000373.1:0-6283 GCF_039531005.1 Streptomyces synnematoformans | reverse complement strand
CGCCCGCCGCCGGGCGCAGGCGGCGGGGCAGCAGCACGACGGGCGTCCCGGCCGCGGACCACAGCCCGGCGGCCGTGGCCGCGGCCACCGTCAGCGGCACCACGACCGCGGTCCTGAGCGGCGCGGCGTACAGCGGCCCGGCCAGCGCGTACCCGGTCACCGCGGCGGCGACGGCGAGATACCCGCAGGCCAGCCACGCGCCGGTGACCAGCGGCGCGAGCCGCGCCCGGCCGTCCTGCGGGGTCAGCGCGTCGCGCGCGGTCCGGTGCAGGAGGAAGACGGGCAGCGCCGTGAGCAGCAGCGGCGTGAGCCCGACGGGCGCGGGGACGCCGGTGCGGGTCTCGGTGCGCACGAGGTCGGCGCCGTGGGCGAGGAGCCACAGGTCGGCGACCACGTGCAGGGCGCCGCCCGGGCCGCTGTCCGGATACGGCGACGTGATCCACAGCAGCAGCACCAGCACGGCGAGAAACCCCAGGCCGAGGCCGGCGGCGAGGAACCCGCCCGCCAGCGCGGCGACCACGGCGGCGGCGCGGGCGCCCCGGGCCCGGCGGCGGGGTGACAACGACGGCGCGAGGTCGGTCAATTGGCTCACGGCCGCCATGCTGTCAAATACACCCGTTTCGCCCTGGTAACGAGCGAATGCCCGTCGTGTTGGCCACGATGATGCTATGGACCCTGACATATCGCCGCGGGCGCCGACGACGCCGGTCGGCCCGTGCGAGAGGCGCAGGAGGCGACGCGGGCGGGGACGGGCGGCGGGGGCGGCGGAGGCGGACACGCAGGAGATTCCGCTGGTGGGCGGCGGGGAGCCCGGGAGGGGGCCCAGCGGGACCGGCGCGGCGGGGAGCGGCGTGTCGGAGACCGGGGGGCCGGAGAGCGGCGTGTCCGGGACCGGCGTGTACGGGATCGACGTGGCCGCGAGCGGCTTCTTCGGGGCCGGCGGTGCGGGTGGTGGGGCGGTCGTTGGTGGTACGCCCCGGAGCAGGGCGGCGGTGCGACGGGCGCACCGCGTCGCGGTGTACGGCAGTCGGGCGTACCGGGCGGGGCGCCGGGCCGCCGCCGTGCGGGACTCCGCGTCGGCCGGCGACTCCGTCGCCGCCGCGGCGGGCGCCGCGTACGACGCCCTCTACCAGCGGTGCGCCGCCGACGTCACCCGGCACACGTACCTCCTCACCGGCGACCACGCCCTCACCCGCGAAGCCGTCGAGCACGCCTTCCACATCGCGTGGGAGCGGTGGCCCGAGGTGGCCTCCGACCGCGATCCGCCGGGGTGGCTGCGGGCCGCCGCGTTCGCGTACGTGCAGGCGCCCTGGGAGTGGCTGCGCGCCCGGCTGCGCGCGCGCCGCCGTCCGGGGCGGGGGCGGCGCGCGCGGCCGGAGGGGGAGCGGGGCAGGGAGCCGGACGGGGACCGGCACCGTGAGCCGGACGCGGACGAACCGTGCGGCGAGCCGGCGGACCGGCGGCTGTTCGCGGCGCTGCTCGCGCTGCCGGAGTCGTACCGCAGCGCCGTCGTCGTCTACGACGTCGTCGGGCTCGACCTGCCCGAGGCCGCCGCCGAGCTGGAGGCCACCACCATGGCCGCCGCGGGGCGGCTGACGCACGCGCACGAGGCACTGGCCGCGGCCGTACCGGAGCTGGGGCAGCTCCCGCCGCCCGAACGGGCGGAGGCGCTGCGCACCCGGCTGCGGCAGTTCGCCGCCGCGCAGCCGGTACGCACGCTGCCGCCCGGCGCCGCGCGCCACCGCAGCGAGCGCCGTACGGACCGGCAGCTGCGCCGCTACGGCATGCTCGCGGCGGCCGTCTTCCTCACCGCCGCGGCCGTCACCGCCTTCGGCGGGGACCACATCCACGACAAGGCCACACCCCCGACACCCCCGTGGCCGACCCTGTCGCCCGCACCGGACCACATCGCACCGGCACCGCCAGCCGCAGGCGCACCGCCTGCGCCGATCCGTCCCCCACCGACCGCACCACGCTAGGACCCGCCGTCAACGTCCCGCCTTCGGCGAGAACCACACCCGCAACAAAGCCACACCCCGGACGCCCCCGTGGCCGACTACCCGCACCGGGCCACATCGCACGGGCAGCGCCAAACGCGGGCGCACCGCCTGCGCCAGCCCCGCCCGCGGCCGGGGTACCGCCCATGCGCGCGCAAGCGCGCCATGGGCAAGCCTGACACCCAGTCGTCCCCCAGCGCTCCCCCACTGCGCGCAAGCGCGCGTGGGCTGTGCCTCCTGCGGCGCCGCCCTGCGGGCGAACGACGGGAGATCGGCCCCACTATGCGGGCACACCACACCGGCCACGCCGTACACCGCCGCCCCACCTCGCCCGCCCAACCCGGCCAGCGCACAGCGCCGACGGCCCACCCCATCACCCATTCAGGCGACCGGCCGCCGCGCACCGCGTTGACACGCGGAAGCGGGCCGCCCCGGAGGTCAGACCCGCTTCCGTTCCGTTCGCGGCAGACCGCGTAGCCCGCGGGCGAGCCGCGGATGCGCGCCGCTCAGCCCGCCAGCAGTTCGCGCGCCAGCCGCGCCGTCTCCGACGGCGTCTTGCCGACCTTCACGCCCGCGGTCTCCAGCGCCTCCTTCTTCGCCTGGGCCGTCCCCGACGAACCCGAGACGATCGCGCCGGCGTGGCCCATCGTCTTGCCCTCGGGGGCGGTGAAGCCGGCGACGTAGCCGACGACCGGCTTCGTCACGTTGGCCTTGATGAAGTCCGCGGCCCGCTCCTCGGCGTCGCCGCCGATCTCGCCGATCATCACGATCAGGTCGGTGTCGGGGTCGGCCTCGAAGGCTTCGAGGGCGTCGATGTGGGTGGTGCCGATGACCGGGTCGCCGCCGATGCCGACGCAGGTGGAGAAGCCGATGTCGCGCAGCTCGTACATCATCTGGTACGTCAGCGTGCCGGACTTCGACACCAGGCCGATCCGCCCCGGCTTGGTGATGTCCGCCGGGATGATGCCCGCGTTGGACTGGCCGGGGGTGATCAGGCCGGGGCAGTTGGGGCCGACGATGCGCGTCTTGTTGCCCTGCGCGCCCGCGTACGCCCAGAAGGCGGCGGTGTCGTGGACCGCGATGCCCTCGGTGATGACCACCGCGAGCGGGATCTCGGCGTCGACCGCCTCGATCACCGCGGACTTGGTGAACTTCTCCGGCACGAAGATGACGGTGACGTCCGCGCCGGTGGCGTCGATGGCCTCCCGGACCGACCCGAAGACCGGGATCTCCGCGCCGTCGAAGTCGACCTTCTGGCCGGCCTTGCGGGGGTTGACCCCGCCGACGACGTTGGTGCCGGACGCGAGCATCCGCCGCGTGTGCTTCTGGCCCTCCGAGCCGGTCATGCCCTGGACGATGACCTTGGAGTCCTTGGTGAGGAAGATAGCCATGGTTTTCTTCTGTCCTCTGTCCTTACTTGGCGGCCAGCTCGGCGGCGCGGTCGGCGGCACCGTCCATCGTGTCCACCTGCTCGACGAGCGGGTGGTTCGCATCGCTGAGGATCTTGCGGCCCAGTTCGGCGTTGTTGCCGTCGAGGCGTACGACCAGCGGCTTCGTCACGTCCTCGCCCTTGCTCTTGAGCAGTTCGAGGGCCTGCACGATGCCGTTCGCGACCGCGTCGCAGGCGGTGATGCCGCCGAAGACGTTGACGAAGACGGACCGCACGTCCGGGTCGCCGAGGATGATCTCCAGGCCGTTGGCCATCACGTCGGCGGAGGCGCCGCCGCCGATGTCGAGGAAGTTCGCGGGCTTGACGGCGCTGTGCTTCTCGCCCGCGTACGCGACGACGTCGAGGGTGGACATGACCAGGCCCGCGCCGTTGCCGATGATGCCGACCTGGCCGTCGAGCTTGACGTAGTTGAGGCCCTTGGCCTTGGCCGCGGCCTCCAGCGGGTTGGCGGCGGCCTTGTCCTCGAACGCGACGTGGTCGGGCTGGCGGAACTCGGCGTTCGCGTCCAGCGACACCTTGCCGTCCAGCGCCAGGACCTTGCCTTCGGCGGTCTTGACCAGCGGGTTGACCTCGACCAGGAGGGCGTCCTCCTTGACGAAGACGGTCCACAGCGACTGCAGGACGTCGACGACCTGGTCGGTGATCTCGGCAGGGAAGCGGGCGGCCTCGACGATCTCGCGGGCCTTGGCCTCGGTCACGCCCTCGTTCGCGTCGACGGGGATCCTGGCCAGCGCCTCCGGCTTGGTGGCCGCGACCTCCTCGATGTCCATGCCGCCCTCGACGGACGCCATGGCGAGGAAGGTGCGGTTGGCGCGGTCGAGCAGGTACGACACGTAGTACTCGTCGGCGATGTCGGCGGTCTGGGCGAGCATCACCTTGTGGACCGTGTGGCCCTTGATGTCCATGCCCAGAATCTGGCCGGCCTTCTCGACGGCGTCGTCCGGGTCGGCGGCGAGTTTCACGCCGCCCGCCTTGCCCCGGCCGCCGGTCTTGACCTGGGCCTTGACGACGGCGCGACCGCCGAGCTCCGCGGTCACCTGGCGCGCCGCCTCGGGCGTGTCGATGACTTCGCCGGCCAGCACCGGTACACCATGCTTGGCGAAGAGATCCCTCGCCTGGTACTCGAACAGATCCACGCGCGTCCGTCCCTTGTGATTCAGTCGTGTCGCGTTGTAATGGCAGGGTCGTCTTGCAGGTTAGCCCTGCCTGACAGCGCGGCATAAATCCGGGGTCACACCGGCGCGGTGAGAACGGTCACAGGTGCGGTCCGCGGGTGCGCGGGGTACGGAGGGGGCCGCGGGGGCCGGTCCCGCGCGGCGTCCGGTCCGCCTCGCCCCCGCTCACGCCGCCGTCGGGGCGGGCAGCGGGCGGCCTTCCAGGGCCGCCGCCATGACGTCGGGGAAGAGTTCCGGCGTGCAGGCGAACGCGGGCGCGCCCAGGGCGGCGAGCGCGGCGGCGTGGTCGCGGTCGTACGCGGGCGCGCCCTCGTCGGAGAGCGCGAGCAGCGCGACGAACTGCACGCCGGACGCCTTCATCGCGGCGACCCGCTTCAGCATCTCCTGGCGTATGCCGCCCTCGTACAGGTCGCTGATGAGCACGACCACGGTGTCGGAGGGGCGGGTGATGCGCTGCTGGCAGTACGCGAGCGCCCTGTTGATGTCCGTGCCGCCGCCGAGCTGCGTGCCGAAGAGCACGTCCACGGGATCGCTGAGCTGGTCCGTGAGGTCGATGACGGCGGTGTCGAAGGCGACGAGGCGGGTGGCGAGGGAGCGCATGGAGGCGAGGACGGCGCCGAAGACGGACGCGTAGACGACGGAGGCGGCCATGGAGCCGGACTGGTCGATGGCGAGGACGACCTCCTTGCGGACGGAGCGGGCGGCGCGCGCGTAGCCGACGAGGCGTTCGGGGACGACGGTGCGGTGCTCGGGGACGTAGTGCTTGAGGTTGGCGCGGATGGTGCGGTCCCAGTCGATGTCGCGGTGGCGGGGGCGCCGGGTGCGGGCGGCGCGGTCGAGGGCGCCGGTGAGGGTGGCGCGGGTGCGGGCGGCGAGCTTGCGCTCCAGGTCGTCGGTGACCTGGCGGACGACGGTGCGGGCGGTCTCGCGGGCCTCGTCGGGCATGGCCTTGGCGAGGGAGAGCAGGGTGCCCACGAGGTGCACGTCGGGCTCGACGGCGGCCAGCATCTCGGGCTCCAGGAGCAGCGAGGCGATGCCGAGCCGGTCGATGGCGTCGCGCTGCATGACCTGGACGACGGGGGTGGGGAAGTACGTCCGCACGTCCCCGAGCCACCGCGCCACCTGCGGCGCGGACCCGCCGAGCCCGGCCTGCCGCCGCCCGCCGCCGCGGGCGGGGGCGTCGGGGGAGCCGTAGAGCGCGGCGAGCGTACGGTCCATGCCGGCGTCGGCTCCGTCGAGCGCCTGCCCGGTCCCGTCCCCGCCCCCCTCGGCCCCGAGCACGAGCCGCCACCGCCGCAACCGCTCCCCTCCGGGGTCGGCGGAGTCGGAGGCGGGGGTGCCGGCGTCGGCGTCGGCGTCGGCGGGGGCGGCCGGAGGACCGGGGTCGGGGCCGGCGGGGGTGGGCGGGGTCGCGTCCGCGGCGCGCACGGAAGCGGCGGGCCCGGCGGCGGGGGAGAAGGTCGTCGGGGCGGGGTCACCGGAGGCGGGTGACGCCCCGGCCCAGGCTCCCGCACGGGGCGCCGGGGGCGCACCCGAGGCGGGCTCCGCGGCGGACATCGTCGGGGTGGGGCCATCGGAGGTGCGGGCCGCCGCGCCCCACGCTGCGGCACGGGGCGCCGGGGGCGCACCCGCGGCGGGCTCCGCGGCGGGGGACGTCGACA
>NZ_BAAAPF010000372.1:0-6380 GCF_039531005.1 Streptomyces synnematoformans | reverse complement strand
TCCGGGATGTCGATGTGGTCGGTCTGCTCCACGACGGGCAGCACCTCGACGCCGGGTACGCGGTGTGCGCGGCCTGGGCGGCCGGTGCCGCCTGCGCGAGCTGTGCCGCCTGGGCGGCCTGCGGTGCGGGTGCCGGTGCCGTGGCCGCGTGCGTGTCCTGTGCCGCGTGCGCGGTCCGTACGGGCGCGGGCGCCTCCGCGGCGGTCCGTACCCGCGCGGAGGGCTGCGCGGCCACCGGGCCCGGCGCCCCGTCTCCGTGCTCCCGGACCGCACCCCGCCCCGCGGGTCGGCGCTCCAGCTCGGGCTGCGCCGGCCGCGCCGGCTGCGGGCGCAGCGGCTTGTCGATGCCCGCCGCCGCCAGCCCCTCCGGCGCCGTCTCCGCCAGCGGCACCCCGTACTTGGCCAGCTTCAGCGGCATCACCGCCTCCACCGGCGCCCGGCGCCGCCACGCGCGGCCGTAGCGGGCGCGCAGCCGGGCGCGGTAGACCATGCGGTCCTGTTCGAGGCGGATGACCTCCTCGTACGACCGCAGCTCCCACAGCTTCATCCGGCGCCAGAGCCGGAACGTGGACGGGAAGGCCAGCAGCCAGCGCGAGACCCGCACGCCCTCCATGTACTTGTCGGCCGTGATGTCCGCGATCCGGCCGATCGCGTGCCGCGCCGCCTCCACCGACACCACGAACAGCACCGGGATGATCGCGTGCATCCCGACGCCCAGCGGGTCGGGCCACGCCGCGGCGCCGTTGAACGCGATCGTCGCCGCCGTCAGCAGCCACGCCGTCTGCCGCAGCAGCGGGAACGGGATGCGTATCCAGGTCAGCAGCAGGTCGAGGGCCAGCAGCACCACGATCCCGGCGTCGATGCCGATGGGGAAGAAGACCGCGAAGTCGCCGAAGCCCTTCTTCTCCGCGAGGTCGCGCACGGCCGCGTAGGACCCGGCGAAGCCGATCGCCGCGATCACCACCGCGCCGAGGACGACGACGGTGATGAGTATGCGGTGCGTCCGGTTCATGCGTATCGCAGGAGCCCTGTCCACGCGCCGTTCCCTCTCCGCTGGAGACCACCGGTCGCCCCGGGCCCGGCCCGGAGCCACGCCAGCCTCGCACAGCTGTACGGGGCTGCGTATGCAGGTCCGGTCACTTGACCGCGGCCACGGCCTCCTTGGCCGCCTTCTCCGCGTCCTTCAGCAGGTCGTCGGCCTTCGGCTGGTCCGATCCCTGGAAGCCGGCGCCGTGGTAGTTGAGGCTGACGACGACGTTCTCGTGGAGGACGACGACCGTCTGCTTGCGGTAGTCCTCCTTGTCCTCCGTCGTCTTGTACGTGAACTCCGTCGCCTGCCGGCCGAGTCCGGACCGCGCGGAGGACTTCATGTCCTTGGCGCCCTCGGTGGCCTCGACGGCCTTGATCTGCTTGCCGTAGTACTCCGCGGCGCGGTCGGCGCCGCTGCCGATGGCCGGGTCGGAGTCGTAGCGCTGGAAGGAGACGTCGAGCCAGCGCCACTGGTAGCCCTTGAGGCCGGTCCACGAGCAGCTGCTGCGCTGGGAGGTGTCGGCGGACTTCCCGGCGGTGCCCGCGGTGTTCTTCGCGCCCGGCACCAGGTCCTTGACGGTGTCCTTGGCGAGCGCGTCGCACGGGTCGGGCAGTTCGGCGAACCGCGCCGGCTCCACCTTCGGCTCGCTGGTCTCGGGGGACGGCGAGGAGCTGCTCTGCCCGCCGCTGTCGCCGTCGTCGCCGGAGGAGCAGCCGGCGGTGACGAGTATCACGGGCACGGCCGCGGCGGCCAGAACTCGGGAGATGCGGGTGGTTGAGCGGTGCATGGGTCCTTCATCACTCGGTCGTCGGGCGGCCCGCGAGCGGGGGCACGGCGCTCTGGGCCCGGCGCCGGGAGGGCACCGGCTGCGAGCGTACCCGCCGCCGCGGACGGCGTACGGGCGGTCCGGACCGCCGGTCCGTCACCCGGCGAGCCGGTCCGCGAGCTGGTCGGCCACCTGCTGGGCGCGCTGCTGCAGCTCAGCGGTGTCCGGCGGCTCGGTCGCGGCGGTGTCCCAGTGGTCGTACGTGAGGGTCACCACGACGTTCGACGTGCGGAAGACCACTGTCACCTCGCGGTGCTTGCCGGCGCCGACGGTCCGGTCGTCGAGGAAGGACTCGTCGCCGATGCCGTCGAGGAGGCGGGGGGTGAGGGTCGCCGCGGGGTCGGCGCCTTCGCCGTCGTCGCCGTCGTCGCCGGGGGACTCGGAGGAGCCGCCCGTGCCGGAGGGCGTGCCCGCGCCGTCGGTCCCGTCGCCGTTGGTGCCGTCGCCGTCCGTCCCGCCGTCGTCCGCCGCGTCCGTCGCGCCGTCGGCGCCACCGTCCTGCGGCTCCGTCGCGCCGGCCTCGCCGCCGGCGGGACCGCCGCCCGAGGCGTTGCCGGTCTCGGCCTTGTCGGGCAGGTCCGGCGGGTCGTCGGTCACGTCGACGTCGTGCTCGTCGGCCCGCTCCGCGTAGATCTGCGCCGCCTGCTCGTCGTCGCTGATCTCGTCGTCGTACGACACGATCCGCTCGAACCGCAGCTCCAGCTGGTGCCCGCCCTCGGTGGTCTCCCGCTCCCAGCTGCAGCCCACCAGCCGGTCGGCGTCGTACGTGAGGTCCGGCTCACCCGCGAGGGGCTCCTCGGCGTCCTCCCCGCTCTCCCCGCTCTCCCCTTCCGCCCCCGGCAGCAGCTCCTCCAGCGTCCCGGCGCTCACCGCCGTGCACGGCTCGGGCAGCGTGCTGTACTTCCCGGAGGGCGCCGGTACGGAGCTGGCGCCGGCCTCGCCGGACTGGCTGTCGACCGCGCCGGTGGGCCCGTCGGCGCCGGTGCAGCCGGCCAGCGCGACCGCGAGCACGGCGGCCGCGGCGGCGGCCTGCGCGAGTGCCCTTCGCTGCACGGGAGAAGGCTCCTTCCGACTCCAGGTCATGGTGCCGCCCGGGGCGGGCCGACGACCCCATGTCTATCGCACGTCCTGCCGGTTCGTCCGGTCGGGTGTCCGCCGACGGGCGGTTGACCCCGTTATCTTCGCGCATGTGTGCAGGTGATCGGCAGAGCGGGCGTCATCCGACCTTGCCGCCGGGGAGGTTCCAGCCGAGGAGCACGGGCCGGTCGTGCTCGGTGCCCAGGACGGACAGTGTGGCGGTCTCCAGCCGGTACAGGGCGCCCGCGGCCGGGTGCTGGCCCAGCCGGCGGGCGGTGAGGACGCGCAGCACGTGGCCGTGGGCGACGAGCAGCACGTCGCCGTCGGTGTGCCCGGCGGAGCCCGCGGCGGCGCGCAGCGCCTCGTCGGCGTCGTCCAGCACCTCGCCGCAGCGGCGGCCGACGGCCGCCAGCGTCTCGCCGGGGTGGCCGGGGGCGCCCGCGGGCACGCCGTCGTGCCACAGGTCCCAGCCCGGGCGGCCGTCGCGGATCTCCGCGGTGGTCAGGCCCTCGTAGCCGCCGTAGTCCCACTCCTGCAGCCGCGGCTCCAGCACCGTGCCGCGGCGGCCGGGCAGCGCCAGCTCCGCCGTGCGGACGGCGCGCCGCAGCGGGCTGCACAGCACGGTCGCGACGCGGCGCCCGGCGAGCAGCGGGACGAGCGCGCGGGCCTGCTCCTCGCCGGTGTCGGTCAGCGGCAGGTCCGTGCGGCCCGTGTGGCGGCCGTCGCGGCTCCACTCGGTCTCGCCGTGCCGTACGAGCAGCAGGTCACCCATGGGCCGGTTCTCCTTCCGTCGCCGCGGCGTCCGGCGCCCCGCCGACGATGCGGTGGTCCGCGTGGCAGGCGTACGACGACTCTCCCGCGGCGGGCTCGCGACGGCCGCCGCGGCGCGGCCATCCGGGTGCCCGGGCGGGCGGGGCGTCACGGCTCGCGGTGCACCTTGTGGTTGGCGGCCTGCGCGCGGGGGCGTACGACCAGCAGGTCGACGTTGACGTGTGCCGGGCGGGTCACCGCCCAGGCGATCGTGTCCGCCACGTCGTCCGCGGTCAGCGGCTCCTTCACGCCCGCGTACACGGCGGCGGCCTTCTCCTCGTCGCCGCGCATCCGGGTCACGGCGAAGCCCTCGGTGCGCGTCATCCCCGGCGCGATCTCGACGACCCGCACGGGGCGCCCGTTCAGCTCCAGCCGCAGGGTCGCGGCGATGCTGTGCTCGGCGAACTTCGCGGCGACGTAGCCCCCGCCGCCCTCGTACACGGCGTGGCCGGCGGTGGAGGTGACGATGACGACGGTGCCGTCCCCGGAGTCGACGAGGGCGGGCAGCAGCGCCTGCGTGAGGTTGAGCGTGCCGATGACGTTCACCTCGTACATCGCCCGCCAGTCGGCCGGGTCGCCGGCCTCGACGTGCTCGGTGCCCAGCGCCCCGCCGGCGTTGTTGACGAGTACGTCGACGGAGGGGAAGGCGTCGAGGGAGGCGGCGAAGGCGTCCACGGCGGCGCGGTCGGTGACGTCCAGCGCGTACGGGGTGGCCGCGTGCCCGGCGGCGGTCAGCTCGGCGGCGAGCGCGTCGATGCGGTCCTTGCGGCGGGCGGTCAGGACGACGTGGTGGCCGGCGGCGGCGAGCTGGCGGGCCGTGGCCGCGCCGATGCCGCTGCTCGCTCCGGTGACGACTGCGGTAGGCATGCGGCCAGGATAAGCAGGTGGGCGTGGGTGCCGGCGGGCCGGTGCCGCCGAACCGGACGCGTCCGGAACGGGCCGGGTGCGCCGGGGGACACGGACGGCGATGAGTTTTCGTGCATCGCGCAGTCAGTACGGGTAGCGGGACGCAGCGGAGGCGACCAGAAGGGCGGAGCGGCGATGGCGACGGCGAACACGGCGGCCGAGGAGGACTTCCTGCGGCAGTCCGACCCCTACCGGCGCGAGCTGCTGGCGCACTGTTACCGCATGCTCGGCTCCGTGCACGACGCCGAGGACCTGGTGCAGGAGACGTACCTACGGGCCTGGCGCGGATACGGGCGGTTCGAGGGCCGCTCCTCGCTGCGCACCTGGCTGCACACCATCGCCACCCGCGCCTGCCTCACCGCCCTGGAGGGGCGCCGGCGCCGCCCCCTGCCCACCGGCCTCGGCGGCCCCGGCGACGACCCGGCCGGGCAGCTCGCCGAGCAGCCCGAGGTGCCGTGGCTGGAGCCGGTGCCGGACGCGCTGGTGGAGACGCCGGAGACCGACCCGGCAGCGGTCGTGGGCGCGCGGGAGTCCGTGCGGCTCGCGTTCGTCGCCGCCCTGCAGCACCTGCCGCCGCGGCAGCGCGCGGTGCTGCTGCTGCGCGACGTGCTGCGCTGGAAGGCCGCCGAGGTCGCCGAGCTGCTGGACACCTCCACCGCGTCCGTCAACAGCGCGCTGCAGCGCGCCCGGGCGCAGCTGGCGAAGGCCGCGCCGAGCGAGGAGTCGGTCGCCGAGCCGGACGACGCGGAGCGGCGCGAGCTGCTCGACCGGTACGTCGAGGCGTTCGTGACCAAGGACGTACGGGAGATCGTGCGCCTCTTCACCGAGGACGTGGTCTGGGAGATGCCGCCGTTCCCCGAGTGGTTCCGCGGGCCGGAGCAGGTGGCGACGCTCACCACCGTGCAGTGCCCGTACGCGCCCGGTCAGGCGCGGCTGCTGCCGGTGGGCCTCAACGGCCAGCCGGGCTTCGCGCTGTACACCCGCGACGCCGGCGGCCGCGACGACGGCTTCCGGCCGTTCGCGCTGCACGTGCTCACCGTCGCGCCCGGCGGGCGCGGCATCTCGCACGTCGGCTGCTTCTTCGACACCTCCCTGTTCACCACCGCCGGCCTGCCGGAGGTCCTGACCGACGACACCCCGAGCGACCGCGCCCTGACCGGCGGGGGGAACCGATGAGGCCGGACGGGAGCGCGCCCACGGCGCTGCTCGGCGGGGTGGCGCTGCTGGAGCGCTCGGTGACGTACGCGCTGGGGGTGCTGCACCGGATCGGCCCGGGCGACCTGCGGCGGCCCACGCCGTGCGCGCAGTGGGACCTCGGGCAGCTCCTCGCGCACGTCGGCGACTCCATGGCGGCGCTCAACGAGGCGGCGGACACGGGCCACATCGCCCTCAAGCCGCAGGCCGCGTACAGCCTCGCCGACCCGGCCCGGGCGGTACGGGACCGGGCCCGGCGGCTGCTCGGCGCGTGGGCGGCGGTGCGGCGGCGGGAGCTGGTGACGGTCGGCCACCTGCCGCTGGCGGCGGGGGTGGTGACGTGCACGGGCGCGCTGGAGCTGGCGGTGCACGGCTGGGACCTGGCGCGCGCCGGCGGGCAGCCGGAGCCGCTGCCGACGGCGCTGGCGGAGGAACTGCTGGAGCTGGCGCCGATGTTCGTGGCGGCGGAGGACAGGCCGGCGCGGTTCGGGCAGGTGCAGATGGTGCGGGAGGGCGCGGGGCCGGGGGAGCGGCTGG